>NZ_JBSXNI010000033.1:0-67884 GCF_056857555.1 Acinetobacter sp. L-24
TTATTTAAATCAAGTTGCCATGTCACTGAATACTCGTCCTAGAAAGGCGTTAGATTGGCTTACACCATTAGAGAAATTTGCTCAGCTTGTTGATTATCATATGGCTTTTGAAACTGTCGCACCTCATGTTTGAATTCGCCCATCTTTTTGAGTTCTAGTTAATGATTAAATATATTCTTCAACCGTACTGGTCATACGTTTTTTCATTTTGTAAGGCTTGTAATGAGGAACATAACAAGGCTTGCAAACTGCTTCATAGGTTTTGGTATCAGAATGATAATAAAAGCGATCCAGTGGTTCATAGCCATTGCAATGATGGCAATAACGCTCAAAACCCAATGAAGTGAAGATCATCTTCTGCACAAATGCTTGTTTTTTATGTTTTGCTTTAAGTGTAGGTGAGTTTTTGACTTCACAAGAACAGATATAATCTTGGTAGTTATCGAACTCTGGTGCTTCTTGGTGTATGTGAACAAACCGATTTATAACTTTTGGATCAAAAATATTCCATTGTTGGTCATGTTCTGAAAATAGGAAATATCCATCTGCACCTGATGGCATTTCTTTACTGTATTTCGAGTAATGGATAACATGTTTTTCCGTTGGCTCAAAGTCATTCAGGAACATTCTCAAGGTATTGAGGTTCGGGAATTGGACTTTCATTAACTGTGCTTGAGTCACCAGATTGGATCTTGATTCGTAGTTCACCAGAACCATAATTTTACGGCTTTTGTCGATTCTGCCGATGATGTAATTATAGATATGATCAGACATTGTATTTTCTCCTATTCTATAGAGATCCATGTTAAGAACATGGATCATTCCCAAAAAATGCAATGAGATCGTTGCTCTGGTAGCTAAACTGCAATTCGGTGTAGTCCATTTTCAGTGTGCTATCTAAGTACGGTGTAATGTCGAGTTGCACGAATGAATCAATAAATTCACTTTCTGCGCCATACGCATCTATTGAGCCTTTGAACAGCTCCAGTACATTGCATGTTACATAGTCGCCAATTTCTGATTTATGTGTCTTACATGATGGTAGTAGTGCCAAGTCATTCAGGATCACTTGAACATGAGTGCCATCATATGAGCCTTGATATAGGCTGTAATATTTTTCAGGATTCAAGATACATTCAAGAACTAAATCAAAGTTGTTGCTGTAAGAGTTACGCGTAGCGACATATACACTTTCTGCTACTGGCTTTTCGACTTTGGTGAGTGTGATTGAGTCTGAATGCTCATGAGCGAACAAAATAGGGTCGTCTACGTCTTGTTCTTCATCTGGCTCAATGTCCATTAACGCCAAGCGTCTATCTTTGGTTTCTTGGTCGAGAATTTCCCAACCATCGATAGATAAAGTACCGCCGTCAGCAAGTTGAATGAGAACAGGGGTTTCTTTGTCCTGATCTGTATTGTCCAGAATGGTGAAGATCCCTAGTAATCGAACCCATGAAGTGATTAACTGGCAAATGGGTAGGTTTTCATTAATTTCATGGCGATTCTTGCAAGACTCGCTAAACATCGCCAGATTTTCAGGGTGATTAATATCAATATAGACATTGTGCAAAACAGCATCAGCACTGGTGTTGTTTGGTGCTTCGTAGCTCAATTCAATCAATAAGTATTTTTTAGACATGATCAATATTCCTTAGTACAAAACTTCAGTGCCAACAACGCAATCCAAAAACTTACCTTGCAGATCAAATACTAAAAATTGTTGCAGTTCTTTTTGTGTCGAGTGGATGTTAAAAACAGGCACAATCAAGCTGTCTTTTTCAAATAGGTTATGGTTGTTAATGACGAAATCATGAGCTGAATAGCAATGACCTTGCAGATATACACCGCAACGCATCAGCTTATCTAAATCAAAAGATTGAGAGATGTAGTGAACATCTTCTGGTGCATATTCACTGGCAATATCTCGGCTATATGCAAGATTGACTTGCTTGACCAAGCTTTGTTGAAAAAAGTCGCTGTCATGCACTTCTGAACGTGCGATGTCAGTAACAACTAAAATGGGTTGTGTTTCCCAAAAAATGCTGAGTAATTGATTAAAATCAAGATGTTCAGGGAATTGAACTTTTGAAGTAATCACGCCCCAATCATCAAGGGTTAAAGATAGAAAGTTTCCGTAATGATCACGCGGAATAACCGTTAATACATTAAGGTCTTGATGCAATTCTTCGTTATACGAAAAATCAGCAAGGGAATGACCTGTATTTAATTCAGGATTCACAATAATGTTTAATGTTTTAGAACGGTTTGTAAAAAAATCAAGTACGCTTTTCATATCTTCAACTCCAAGTTTTAAGCAATTGCTTAGGTATGAATTAATTATATCTGTGAAATATCCCTTAAAAACTTTTCTCAAATTACTTATGGAACTGGCAATGAAAAATTTCAATATTTTTTTAATCAATTAAAAAACATCGTATACGTCATTAAATCTAATGGCATAAAAAAAGAGGGTAGACCTTTATTGGATCTCCCTCTATTTGTTTAATGGTTTCTTATGACAGGTTGTTTTTAAAGTACTCAATCAGTCTTAAATAAACAGTGTTCGCCATAAAATGTGAGCTATGCAGCGCATTAAAATCTGCGACATCTTCAAAACATTCAGTCAGTAATGCACTGGCGAAACCTTTATTCCATGTATTGAACTTTTCCAGTTCTGCATCTGACAGCAAATCATATTGAATCATGTCATTAATGGCTTGGTGTTGTAAATTTATCGCCACATCCATGACTTCGCCCTCAATCAATGCATGAGAATCATCAGGACTGAATCTAAATGATTCGTGAGCGTCTGCGATGGCTTGAACCTGTAACGGTGCATTGACTTCAATGCAGTAGGCTTGTGACTTATGTTGGTGAAATAAAACGACATCCAGTTCAATGTTAAAAATAAACTGCGGATCTGCTTTGGTTGCTAAGCCAATCACATTGATGACGCAACTTGGTAAACCGTCATACGCTTGGGTGAAGCTTTGTAGCAAGTGGCGCACATTAGCAGTACCAGTATTAAATTTTTGTAGTTGCATTGTCGTATCTCCAAGTTTTAAGCAATGAGCTTTGATGTATTCATTATATCGGTGCATGTGGCCTGTATAACTTTTCAGTAAAAGTATTTCGGCTGATAGGCTCATGATTTCAAGTTATTTTTAATCAATTAAAAACACCGTTTACGGCCATCATCTTATGAAAGGAATAAGCTATGGGTGCTTATTCCTGGTGGGTGTGATTAGTGCGGTTCTACGTCATACGTGTTTTCATTTTCTTTAAGTCTGGCTTTTTCACGCTTCAGTCTTAAACGCTCTTGATGTTCCCTGTACAGGTTGGTGAGTTGACCGACTGGCAAATGTAGAAACTTTAGATCAATGTTTCTTACCCAGCTATTAACAGCAAACTTTTTGCTTTTTTTAACGTCTGGTATTTCGTAATGATCACCCTTGATTGCGCCTTTTACGGCATTTAACACGAGATCCGCGGTAGCTTCATTCCAGCACTTGAATAATTTAATGCCTTTAAACGCCTTATATTTAGCTGGTACTTTTTCACTGTACTTAAACAGCTCTCCAGTAGATGTCACGGCGATAAACCAGTCACAACGGACAAGCTTCATCGTTTCTATACGTTTTAATTCGTTTTTTTCTCTTTGTTGTTCTATTGCTTGCATATTTGCAAAGCCGAATAGGTCAAGGTTGTCAATTTTCATAGTAGCCATTTGCATTTTTAATACCTCTCAATGAACGTTCGGATCTCAAAAAACCTAGCATTGGTTGGTCAATGCTAGGTGTTGTGTTTATTGGTCTTCAGGCATCATAAAAGTAATGATAGGCTCACCATTCACGCCAGGCCCAACCGTAGCAATATTGGTGATTAAGGTGTCAGAAAAGGTATGCGGTGTATCTTGTAGAGCATATTTAAACTTAACGCTTTGGTCATTAAGTGCAACTGAACCACGAACGCTCATGTTCAACATATCAAAGATGGTATATCCCATTAAATCATTGATTTTTTCAGCATCAGCTTCCGTACCATTCGGAAAAATTGCTTTTGCAGCTGTCAGGTGCTTGTTATACAAGTTGCTTGTAATATAAACAGGGAACTTATAGAACTGTTTGCAATCTTTGGCATGTTCTTCTTTATCGCTAAGGCAAAGAATCACGCCCTCTTCTAAAGCGTCTTGTAAAGAAAAAACAGTGATGACTTCAGCACCAGCGAAAAAATTATTCATAATAGCTACTCCAAGTTTTAAGCAATTGCTTTTGATGTTTTAATTATAATAAATCCATAAACCTTAAAACTTTTTTTTAAAAAAAAGATAGTATTTATTCAGGTTTAATAATTATAATTAATATAGCTTTTAATATATATTTGAGGTTTTAGGTGGTACTAACAGGAACAATTAAAAATTATAATATTGAGCGTGGTTTTGGTTTTATATCCACGAGTAATTTTGGTGATGTATTTTTCCATATTAAGGATTTTCAGAAAGGTGAACAGCCAATACCAGGTCGAGAGGTTTATTTCGAGGTAGTTAAAAAAGAAAATAAAAATAGGGCAATCCATGTTTACTATTCCGACCATGAACAAACGCAAGACAAGCAAAAACCATTGCCAATATATCTATGGATAATTTTTATTAGCATAGCTATTGGGGTGGCATATCCAGGTAGCATTCAATTAAAGAAATATCTATATAAAGATAATCAAACTACAAATGCTATATATCAAAAGCCAGTAGCCTATAAATGCGATGGTCGTAAGCATTGCTCTCAAATGCGATCTAAAGAAGAAGCTGATTGGTTTGTGAAAAACTGCCCAGATACCATGATGGATGGTGACGGCGATGGCGATGCCTGTGAAAATGATTCAAGGTGGTAGTTGTATAGTTTCAGACAATAAAAAATGAGCTATTAATACTTAATTAATAACTCATTCCTTAGGTTGATTTTAGATTTCTGCCAGTGTTTTACCGTCTTGTAATTCATTAATCTGCGCCAGTGTGACAGCTTGAGCGTCATATTCTTCTGTCACATACGATACAATTTCTTCTATTGAGCATTCACCAACTACACCCCAAAGCGTAAAATTGGTATGGGTTTTTTCATTCCAGATCTGCTCAACTTGTTCTAGATCCAGATGTCCAATACTCACCAAAAGGTCATAAGCCAATGCCCAATTTTCGTAACGGCTGACAGATTCATCAATGATAGGATCATCAGACATTAAATAGGTCATCATTGCCTTAGCTTTACAGAACTTTTGCATTGTTTCGTTTAAAGTTGTCATAAACATCATCTCATATTGATTGGTTTAAAATCATTTTATGCTGACAGGTGGTGTCAAAAACTTATTCAAAAACAAAATTATTCCAAACCATTTTTAATCAATTAAAAAACATCGCTTGCGGTTTTCATCCTAAAAAGGTGCCAAATGGCACCCTAATTTACAGCGATCCACAACCCTCCTTGTTGAATGCGCCTGGTGGAACCGTCCAGTTATCCGTGAACACTGGTAGGTAATAACTTTCAATTTTGGACTGTACCAGTGCTTCCATATCCTGAATGTCGAATGGCTCAATGCGATTGCTCAGACTGACGACATCGATCTTTGAGCGACTGATCGTACAGTCAAACTTTTGTTCATAACCAGCGATCAGCTGAGCGCGTTCAGGGTAGTAGGTGCTGATGGTTGACCAGATTTTAGGACTGTTGAAGATACAGGTCATGCATGAGCTACGGCCCCAACCTAAGCGATATGGCACTGGTGGCGTAACCTTGTACTTCTCCAGTAACGCCCATACTTGCTCTTCAGTGAAGTGAAGCACGTTCTTCCACCAGTCAACGCGTCTTGCTTTCTTACCGCTTCTACGGTCGCATGGGTGCGGTTCTAGCTGGTTGTACTTACTGCGGTTTGGTGACTCTTCACGGCGTTCACCAGTGATAAAACAAATGTTCTTGCCGTCAAAACGTTCTTGGTTGTTCAATGCTCTGCGTCCGACATCGATCTTTAACGCTGAAGAACACCAGCGCGTCATGAGGCTGGCTGCTTGTTGTGGGAACTTCAAGCGTGTGCCTGGTTTACTGCGGTTGTTATCGCGTTCAAGCTTAATTAAGCCCTCTGGTGTTTCTACGAAGTGGGGTTTTGAGTAGCTGTTTTCTTTGAGCATTTCGCCAAGGAAACCGCCCTCGAGCCAACTGAAGTACAATGGTGTGTCGAATGCCTGAGCGAATGCTTTGGTATAGTTTTCCATGAACACCCAATCCATGAACGGCTGGTTTTCTTCATCAATTTTGTGGTGCCAAAGCTCAATTTTGCTTTTATCTACTCCAGCATCCAGTAAGCGTAAATACGCTGCAATCGAATCCTTACCGCCACTTAAGCAGACAATAAAAATGTCATAGATACTTAGATCGATGTCTGGTGCTTCATGAAAAACATGCTCAGCCAGTTCTTTGTTTAGATCGGTACCAGACAGCAACTCCAGTTGCCCGGCTATTGTGGGGATGATGACTTGATCATCGTACTTATGCGCTGTATTCATTCGACTTACTCCAGATTTAAGGCTTTGTGCCTTGCTTGCTATGGATTAAGTATAGAGGGGTGTACCAGGGGAAAACTTTTCTCAAAATTTAAAAATATCGAGATATTTTAATCAAATAAAATCCATCGTAAGCGGTTATAACGCCTAGCAAAACGGCATTGCGCCGTTTCGGTGGTTACTTATATTTTTGGATGATGCGTTCAATAAATCGAATCATTGTGTCCTTATCAATTTTGGCCTGGTCGTAATTGTCATAGCTAAACATCACCAAAGCATCTTCCTGAGTGATGCCAAAAAACTCACGTACTGCTTTCCACTGGTAAACGACTGGTACAGTGACAACAGGCGCATCTTTTAGCTCTTCATTGCTGAGTATTTTTTCATACATGAAGATTGGCCCAACAGAACCATGAAAATTGAAACCTAGATTTTGGAAATACTCGACAGACGTAGCCCAACCAATCAGGCATCCTACAATATTTTTATCTAACAATTCTTCAGTGGTGAAACCTGAAAAGAAATCGGTGTGTTGTTCTGTATGGCTTGCGTCATAATCACGCCAAATGTCGAAATCAAAGCTTTCATCAGGAATGACCTCGATCACTAGCTCAATCAGCTTTTCTAAACGCTAAACGGTCGTTGCTTTGTTCATATCTGCTCCAAGTTTTAGGCGGTGTGCCAAAAGGGGTAGCGGTACATACTGGCGCACGTACCGCTGTTGGACTTACAAATCCAGTTGAATTAAGAACAGTGGTAAAGGTGCATCACTGTCTTGTGTAATGAGCATAGGCAAGAAGAAACTAAATCCCTCAAAAAACACGCCCATGTCGTAATCATCTTGAAAAGAAAAGGGCTGTGAAGTGATACTGACATTCTCAATAGCACTAATTAGTGCCTCGATGTTGGTATGTTTTGCTGTATCGATCACATACACACGAAAACCGGCTTCTGTGGTGTTCGGTATCTGTTGTACTTGCTGTGGCAAGTAAAAGCCAAGTTCGTTGATGGCACTGACGAGTTGCGGATTTTCAATTGTCATGGGTAGGTTTCCTTATTGAACTACTTTTGCGCTATTTAAATTTTGCAATGCGATATGCGTTAAACGTTGATTAATGATTTCGTCATACGGCGAAATGAAATCCTCTTGCCAGTTATGCATGAGATGTTCAATCGGGTATGTTTCCAGATATTCTTCTAATGCTTCATTCGGCTTAGGAACGAAAGCTAATGGCTCTTTAATGTTGTAATTGCTGGCGATGTATTCCAGTGGATCACAATCACCTGGTACGTTGACCGTAGCAATAAACTCAAGATAAGCACCATCGGGGAAAAACTTATTGAAGCAATCAACCACAACAGATATTTCACGGACTTCATCATCATTTAAAGTGAACTCACGGACTTCTTTATCCAGTGCAACAATTGAGCTAGATAACAAATGGTCAAGGTCTTGTGGACGGATGTTTACACGATCAATAACATGGTTGATATGATCAATAATCTCGTCTTTGATTGGGTCTTCAAAAGCGTAGTTGCTCTCAAAAATAATATGATCGACATCTTCATAATTGAGTCCAAAAAACTCACGTACTGCTTCAGAACCGCGATAAACAACATTTGTTTTGAGTTCTTCATAAGTGAATGGCTCACCAGTATTCGCACGGAATGGCGCATAAAGGGGAACGCCGTCAAACAACATGAAGTTAAGTCTTCTAAAAGTAGCATCAGCTGTCGCCCAACCCATGACGCAACAATCAGCATCACTAAGTAAAAGCTGAGCAAAAGTCACATTTTCGGTTTTTGAATCCGTGCGCCATTTGTCCAGATCAAAACGTTCATGTGGTACTTGCTTAATAATATTTTTTAAATGATTTAGCTTATCTAGTTGATGCATTAGAGGACTCCAAGTTTTAAGCAATTGCTTTCGATAGAGTCATTTTATTTAAAAAATACTAATGAATAACTTTATTGGAATTAATTAACCGACCTAAAACACGTAAAGGATATTTAAAATATTTTAATCAATTAAAATCATCGTATACGTTTTAAGCCATGCTTAGACAGCGTATATACCGGTCTATTTTTCTAATGCAAAAAAAAGAGTACTTAAGTTCGGACTTAAATACTCTTAATGAGTTGGGGCATTATTCCCGATTGGCTAAGTTGAAAAATAGTGAATACATTGCATTCTTAAATAACCAAAAGGTGAGGGGATTATCCGCTTCATCTTTAGACTGGTGGCGAATGATATTCCAGTTGAAATACTTTTCTGAATAGCCCATGTGAGTGACATAAGCAAAATTACGAACGTCATTTTCTGAAACGTATTGGAATGCTTGTTTAAGCTCATTTTGGGTGTTTTGTTCGCCGTCATGGTCAAAAGCATCAGCTTCTAAGATAAGTTCGCGCATGCCGACCATAGCAAGGTATATGACTGCTTCAAAGTCATAGTTCATCATGCGTAGGAAGTGTTTTTTCAAAAAGGCTTCGTCAATGTGTTCAACTTCTTTGTAATTTTTAAGTGCGCTTAGACCATGCACACCAAAGATATATTTAAGTACACGAAATTGAGCGCATAACGGCAAGTTTTCACCCTCCACATGTGAGCAAAGGGCGGTGTAGCGGTTCATGTCGATGACTGAGCTTAGAGATTGTTTTAAAGCGCCTAATAGCATTGTTATATCCTTTTTCGGGTTTTGTTTATTGTATGGTGTACGGTTAAGCAAGAAATGTGTTAACTAAATGAGTTGTGTCATGGTGTTGAGATAACTTTTCGGCATCCATGTCGTTATGTTCTTCATAGATAGTTTTTAAGGTTTTGATGGTTTCATGCATCAAGGTTTCATGATGCTCAGTATTGAATTTGAACTTGTGGCACTCTTTAGCAAGGGATACACGAACTTTGAATTTTTCTAAAAATTCGATGGTTTTATTGGTGGTGTCGTTTTCACATCCAAAGTAACAAACATTATCAATATGCAATGTGGTTGTTTTCAGCATTAATGGATTTTTATCAAACACAAAATAAGCAAAAATGCAGTTTTCACGACTGTTGTAAGTAATGTAAGACTTCTCAACATTAATTGCGTCCACTGATTTAAACCAAACAACGCCATCGTCATAGGTTTCAGCATGGCTTGAGAAAAGCATATAAATTAAGGTGTCGATAATTTCTGCGGTGCTGTTGCCGATAATTAAATGATTCAGACTTGAATCACTTCCGTTTGTAAATTGGTATTGAGCGACCACTTTATTTGCAAATTGATGTGCTGCGTTATTCATTATTCATCTCCAAGTTTCGGACAATATTTTCCTAAGGTTTTATTTTAATCTGAGTCACTTCATTATAAATTTTTCTCAAAAAAAAGATTCTTTTTTCAAGAATCTTTTAATCAATTAAAAGCTATCGTATACAGATTAATCTAATTATCCGTAACTCGGTGAATCATCATCATTTGATTTATCCTGGTCATTTTCCTGTTCTTGCTCTTGTTCTTCCGTATTTTCAAGCTTCAGGACTAGATCGTATGGTTCAATGATATTGTCCATGACTTTTAAAAGGTAAGAGAGGTCTTGTTCCATCGGTTCTAGGTTTTCATAGTTTTCACCGACATAAAGCTCTTGATCTGTCAGTGAACGTTTAAACGCATAGTTCCAATCTGATACGGCGACCTTGCTATATACCATGGTGTAACCAGCATCATTGGCCAGCTGGTTCATCATCAGTTTAGCAGCGCGACCGTTACCCTCTTCAAAAGGGTGAGCTTCATTTAACTTGGCATAAAGCTGAGTGAACTCTTGCACAAACTGGTCTTTGTCCAAACCTTTCAGGTGGTCTTTTTCTTTAACCGCCTGTGAGAACTTATTCAGTTCATCAGGGATCAGGTTTTTATCTAGGAAATGACCGATTTCATAATTACCGTTCGGGTCGATCGCACGTTTAGAAATGTCGTCCAGACGCACTTCTCCAGCCCAATCGTAAATATGCTCAAAGATTTTTTCATGGATTTTAGAGAGGTGGTCGAGATCGTAATTGCCACGTAACGGCGAAAGTTCCATTTTCGCTATTCGATGTTCCGTGATTTCTTTTTCCAGTGCCTTTTTATAGTCGCCTTGCGCTTGGCAACTGGTAGGTTGAGATAAGATGTCTTTTGCATCTAAATAAAACTCAAGTTTATCGTCCATATTGTTCTACTTATGAGTGATTGGGTTTGGTAATCCGCTGTAAGCTAGATTAGGTTGTATTCGCGATGATTAGGCTTTGTTTTTAAGTGCATTCCATTTTTTCATCAATGCAGCTTCTTCCTCGTCAAATGTTGTTTGACCAGTTGCTAAGCGCTCCATACGTGCGTTTGATGATGCTTCACATGCTTTAACAATGTGAGGGGAGAACTCTTGAGCTACATTGCCTTGAGCAGAACGGTATGCAGCACGTACACGGTCTTCGTATTTCACTTCTTCAGACATATCGGTTTCCTGTATCAACAATCTGTAAATTACAATAATTGTAACCCCAAACAAGGGGGAGATTCTTGCTAAATTGCGTATAAACAATCTTATTGGTATATACCGATTAACAAAATCAAATAAGATTAGAATTCCAAAAAAATCAAATATCGTATATTAAGTATATAATTTAAGTATATACAGGAAAGGCGTTAAACATGAACTTATTCAAAACACTAAAATTATCTGCAGTTGCAATAATCTCAGTGTCTATGTCGTGCGCTGTTTTAGCTAATGGTTATTTAAATAACCTGAATACAAACAGCTTAAAATCTGCTGTTGCGCTTTCTCCTACTGCTGAAAACAAACTTAAAGTTGAGCGTTTGCTTAACACTAAAACACCGTACCAGATTGAAACTGGTGCGGTACTTAAAAAAGTGAAGTATTCAAAACACTTTAATATGAACGTTCAGATGTCTAGCAAAACTGCAGATAAATACTCTTCTGATGAAACTGATTCTTTAAACCGCTTTGTGAATGAAAAGATTCATCCGTTTTATTGCTCTGTATTCGCCAATGCTCCAGTTAAACCAGATCTGTATGTAGACATCGTGGACAATCAGGGTGAATCATTCTTTGGAAGTGCTGAGCGATATTCAGATACTTGCCAATAGTTTTAAGGGCTAAATATTACATAGATCTGTTAACGCCGTTTTAGGCAAAAAAATAGACCGCTTAATTGCGGTCTATTTGTTTTTATACTGGCACCTAAAACCTTATGGAAAAGTCTTAGGTAGCACCGCTGTATAGCCTACGATCTTGCGTATTTTGATCTGCATATCTAGATGCAACGGCTGTACTGTCAACCGATTGAAGTAAGACTTAATCTCGCGCATCCACGCGTGGAAACGATCATCACAATGACGCATAAGCTTCTTAAGGTGATTGCGGTCAGCTTCTTGTAAGAAACTGAGTTCGCTGTCGATTGACCAAAGATCAATATCCTGATCATTTATACATAACAAGTACTGCGTATCAACGACCAATGAAGATACCAACTTGCCTTGGTCTTGCTTGTAGATCAGCTCAAAATCAACTAGTGCATCTAAAGCGCCGTTGATATTTTCGATTTGAATGTCACGGCGTAAACGTACTGGTAGCTCCAGCAGTACAGTATTCTTATTTGACTGGTAATAATCAGCACGGACTTGGCTATCCCATGCAATATTTTCAAACATAAAATTTTGAAAAGAGGTGAGAGAATCTTCTTGTAGACCAACAACTTTTGTTTTAGATAAGATTTTAAAGTTCATATAATTTCTCCAAATGGTGAGCATTGAGCCCATACATTCATTATATTTCACTGTACCTTTTCAAAACTTTTTTCAAAAAATATAGATTGTTTTAATGCTGTCCACGTTTACATTACATAGACAATGGCAAGAAATCTAATTAAACTGACCTTGAATAAGAAATGCGTTCAAGTGATTTGTGTTTTTTTATTCACCTTTCAATTTTAAAGAGCCAGGCGTTTTGCGTCTGGTTCTTTGCTTTCTGGTATATACCAAGCACATTTTTTTAATGTGCATTGACCAATCTCAATAATAAAGTTTCAGTTTTAAAGCTTATTTATCGCTACGATTAAGCTAGTTGCTAGATGGGCTTTAAGATATGAATGCATCAAGTACAATAGCTTTAATGGCGGTATCTATTGGTTTTCCAGTGGTATTAAACTTTGACTTTGCTTTTACTTATTTAATTGTTTTTGCCTTATTCCTCTGCACGATCGCTTTAATGTTTATGATAGTTTTTATTGTTCATAACGGTACTGTGACGGAAAAGATTAGCGCAATAATTAAAAGGATGTTCTTTTTTGCTGGTTATTGCGCTTGTGTATTAGGTGCGGTTTTGTTTACAAGATGCCTAGTCTAGTACGTTAATATTTAATGCATATTTGCTAAATAAGTAATACCCAATCATACAGATCGCTAAAGTAACTACCGTCACTTTACGCGTTGAGTTCACAACTTCAGCACTATCTTTCTTGCTATTAAAAATACCAACTTTGACTAACTTAAACACTGAGTCAAAAAGGGTGATGGCAAACCACGTTCCTAAAAAGTAAATCGCCATGGTCAAATATTCCTGTTTGTGCAACACATACTTATATAAATAGACCAGTGTAGTGACCACAATTAATGAAAATGAAGCGCCATAGTGCAAGGTTTTGACGGCATTGCGATGTTGTTTTTCATTGTTGATGTTAATCGCTGCGTTGATAAAACAAAAAATTGCCAATTGTCCAATGATGACGACAATCCCCATTGCAAATAATTGGATGTTAAGACCATAAGCCTCTTCCACTAAAATTACGGCGCTTGCAAACGCAAGGAACATTAAATATATGAGATATGGCATGATTCTCTTGGTATGAAGCGATGATATTGGATGATTCTAGGCTAAGGTTCAAAAAAAAAGAAGTATGCTGGTCGCAACATACTTCCGATCTGATCAGGCTTCTACGTTCTGATTGATATAGTTTTTGTAGGCTAATTTCACTTCACTTAAAAGGGCTTCTTTCAAAACACCTTTGTCTTTTATCGTTGGATTGTGCAAACCAAGTGACGCACGGCGCTGTTTAGTGGTGTTTTTATTGGCATCTGTTACCCAAACTGAGTCGATATAATCATCAACTAAAGCATGCAATTCGTTTGGTTTTACTGCATTATCTAAATTGGAAAGTATAGCCTTATTGTTTACGATCGCTAAACTTTCATCATATTCTCGATAGCTTGTACGTAAAGTATTCTTAAAATGAAGCAATTGATCTTCAATTTTTAATTTACCGCCATCAAGCTCGATGTCGATTACAAATGTCGTGATTTTAGATGATAGACCTAAAACACCAACTGATTTAACGCGAACAATAGTATCCATAACAACTCCAAGGTTTTGAGCAATTAGCTCAGGTAAAACGGTTAAACTTTTGTGAGATCTGCTTCAATATCTATCAGCAATTCTTTTACTGCTTTCATGTGTGGCAATAAAGTATAGGTGTTTATTTCGCTATTAAATGCACCAGCTTCAAGTTGTACACCAGCAATAAACGGCTCATTGATTAAGTTGTTGCCAATGAGATGACTTAAGCAAGCCTGTACCAGTTCGTTATTTTCTTCAGACTTAACCAGTAGGGGATACAAAACCACGAGTATTGGTAAATCACAAAACTCCATGTTGTTTGCATCAAGTAGCTGTTTAAGTGCATCCTTAATATCTTCGTTGAGAACCAACAGTTCTAAACCTTTTTTCATGTCTTTATAGGCGTTATCAATGGCCACTTCGGAAAAGTAAAACCAATCGCGCTGGTCATCGAGCATGAAGCTATCTAATGCAGCGATTTTCTGTAAGATCTGCAATTGTTCAGGGTTGAACGTGCGAATCGCTGTTCCATTGATTTTATGCTGTAACAACAGCTTTAACGCCTTTTGCGCTTGATCGTTTAACTGCTGTACTTCTTGATTGAAGAAACTGCATAACTGATTCGACAGATCTACAAAGATAGAATTGTCATAGCAATCAGGTACCACGTTTTGAGTGGATAGCAACATAAAGCCATTTTCTGACAGCTCAGGATTCATATAGATACAAAGATTATGATCTTCGGTCAGCTCTGCAAAACCTTTTAAAGTGGTATATGCAATTTCATGATTAGGCAATTCAATGCCAGCATGGATATTAATGTGAAAGCTTGGGCTTTGGTCGCCGTGGTCTTGATCTGCAGTACTGATCATAGATAACAGGGTTTCCAAAAGCGCCGTATTCTTACGAATAGGCGCCATAGCTTCATTAATTAAGATAAAGCTACTATTCATTAAAGTGCCTCCAAGAATAGTGAGCCCACAATATCAGTATTGAGTGGGTTAATTTCAATGAATTCGACTAGCTCCAGCGCTTTATCAAGTGTGAGTTCCTTAGCGCGGAAATCAAAAAGTGTATCCACGCCAACGCCATCAATCACACCATATGAAGACATCAACTCTTCCAATTCAGGGATATTTTGATAATTTTCTTCAGCCAAGTTTTCCAAGGTCAAAAGGGCATTATCTACATGTGATTTGAACATGTGAGCAAGGAAGAAAGCTAAACGGTGCTCATGAGGTGCTCGAATGAAGAAATACTCACTATGCTCGTCATCGTTAGAATCCTGGCGTGACGCTTTAACCAAGAACAAAGGTAAATTGTCAGTACTGCCGTAAACTTCGTTAAAATCGATCGGGCAAAAATTAGGGTTTAAATTCATGAGCTTTCTCCAAGTTTTAAGCTATTTGCTTGATTTGGTTTCATTATATTAAGAATATGAACGGATAAAGTTTTTTTAAAAAATACTTATTTAAGCATCCAGAAAGAATTAATAATGACGAGCGCCATTGCAGCGCTAAAAATTCAAAACCTTTTTTAATCAATTAAAAAAACATCGTTTACGTTTTTAAGCGCAACTTTAAGAGATTTCTCTCTTAAAGGCTTGGTTTATTCAAAAGTGTTGGTGTATAAGTCGGTCTTAATAAGATTAAACACATACTCACATTCAACAACGAGATTTGCATATTCATCATCAAAACATTGTTCATCTTCAAGCATAATTTCAAGATTTAAAGGCTCAATCACTGAATAAGGGTTTTTGACGCCAGTTTCTTTGTAATTTGAAATAATGACCTGAATTGCTCTAGATGCAAAGTTACCCTCAAGCGTGTGGCTAAAGTAGAAACGATTTCTTGTATCGCTGTGAGTGCTGTCGATAGGTTCTAAAGCTGTACCAAACTTGTAGGTAGTCAGCAACTCTATAACGTCTTGAGCAAATGTCGAGTTTAAAGGGGCATCACTTTTTAGGTTGAATGCAATGTCTTTAAACTGCTTCAAGATTTCTTGCTCTTTAGACTCGTTAAAGTTTTTGAAATATTCGTCATACTTATGCTCACCATGATTCGACAAAAGTTTATGGTGGTAGTTGTATTCGTCTACCACGGTCAACAGGTCAAGTTTTTGCAATAATTCAAACTCGTCTTTTGTAATTTCTTTAAAACCTAAAACGTAAAAAGAATCACCGCTGATTTCCCAAGAGTCATAGCGAGTTTTAAAATCATGTTCTTCTAATAAGGTTTCAATGTCTTCAAGTTCTTCACTCTCATAGCTTGAATACTTAAACAGGGTGTAATTAACCAATGCCATTAAAGCTGGCACTTCTGAAATTTTTTTAGAGGCATATAAGCCGATATTAAAATCACAAATACGGATACCAATTGGTAGTGCTGATGTTTCGTTAATCGCAAGATTCATCATGAGATACTTGTGCATATTAATTTACCTAACAGGTTGAATGTATTTTTAGATTAATGTATTTAAAGTGGGAATAACTTATGCTTAAAAATTAGAATAGCCATGGAATAAGTCGAATATTTTAATCAATTAAAAGTACCGTATGCGGTTGTAAACAAAACGCACTGGTGTATATTTGATATATCCAAATTTTCGAGATTAGTTATGGAAGTTGAAAACCTAAGTAAAGACCAGTTAGAAGACCTAATTAAAAAGGCACAAAACCAAATTGTTGTAGTAGAGAATAAGAAACTTGATGACGGTTATCTCAAAATGTTTGAGATCGCAAAAGAATTAGGCTTAACTATTCTTGAATTAAATGAGCACGGCGAAAATCGTAAATTAAATAAAAAGCCAGTGGTTAAAGCAGATCCTAAATATCGCAACCCGAATAACCACAAAGAAGTGTGGGCCGGTCGTGGTAAACGTCCATCCTGGTTAAATCGTGAGATTGAATCTGGAAAAACATTAGAAAGTTTTCTTATCGTATAAATATTAAAAGGGCTTAAATGATTTAAGCCCTTTTTTTAAATGCAATTGTCAGTGTTGTTTAGAGCACGTGCGCGACTACTTAACAAAGTTCAGCTTTGATGTGTTCTAACACATCTTCTTCAACACCCTCATTAGAAAATGCTTCAATGAATTCATTCAGGTTTTCATTGCTTAATGGCAAACTTCCGTATTGATCTACTGCAATCATTTGTGAGTTATGCACCAGATATTCAATACTGCAGTCAACAGAACAAAAGGTTTCTTGAATTACATCATTCACCTGATGGCCAGACTTTTTATCGTTAGTATCAATATCACTATTACAGTGAGGGCAACTAAATAATCCCATTACGCAACTCCTTTCTCAATTAAGCTAATTACACCGTGTTCTAATTGATCATCAAACCAGTGCCAGATAATGAAGCGGTCTGTACCTTTGCCCCATAGATGAAAGTCTTCTTCGATTTCATCATCATTGTTTATCGGGGTGTTGCCAAACTCTTCCCATAATGTTTTATGGGTTTTGCCTTGCAAGCTTAATACGCCATTTTCAGAATTTGCTTCAAACCAATCTAGGATCTGATAGCGATATGTACCTTTATTCCAGATATGGAATTCGCATGGTAAGGAATTAGATTCATCAAATTGAATCTGCTGTAATTCACTCCATAACTGGTCTATTGATTTAGCCATGCTTTATAACTCCTTGCTTAATAATTCAATTTTAATAAATAAAAGCGCTCAAAAACTTTTCTTAAAAAACATATAAAATCTGTTAATAATTCCTTTTGGAAAAATACTATCTAAGCAAAACTATTGTTATTATCGAGTGAGCTTATTAAGAGGTTTAAGCATGAATCTAGATAAATACGTTAAAACAGATATAGACGATGGCAATGGTCACATTTGGCTTAAATTTACGAATGATTCAGGTAATGATACTTTTGCTTGTAGTCAATGTGGCTATATGAGACGGGTAGATAGTAATAATCGCCCACTAAACAAAAAGTGTGTTGGTAAAGTGAAAATCACGCTGCGTTAAAATTGAGATTTACAAAAACAAAATAAGAGCCAACATAGGGCTCTTTCTTATTTCATGGGGCTTTTACTGGCTTTACGGAATCAGTGTTGGAATCCAATATTTTTTAGACTACCCAACCATTGCGTAATTAATAACTTATTCCTTAGAGCCCTTTTTCTTTAGGCACACCGCCAACAATCTGAAATGGTATCCAATGGTTAACCCATTTTTCTTTGGTACCACGTTTGCCCAACCAGTAAAAGTTCCAGTGAGGAACCCGTGGATGTGGTTTTTTGGTACCTTTGTAGTTGCCAGACTTTAGATCTTCATCGCGCTTTAGGATCGCTTCATTGATCTTTTTATTTGTTTCGGTACCAACAATAGTCGGCTTGTACTTATTGGCCTCAAATAAACGCAATTCACGCTTAATCAGCTCTAATTTAGGCCTGGCTTGTGTTGTTTCTGGTGTTAATGGTCTGAGATCTGGTTCTTTTTGGCTGAACCATAGAATCAAATTGATTAGCTTCTTCTGCAGTTCCATGAACGTGTTAATTTCTTGTTCATCTGGCAAGTTCTTTTCATCAAAAAACGTATCAATGAAATCGGTCATGCAGTCCTCAACAGTTGATTCAAAATCATCATCATCAGGGAAGTGCATGGTAATGGTTTTTGCTAAGCCAGTATCGGTATATACCGTGGTAAATAGCACCTTGCGATCGTTCAACGTGTTTTTCGCAAAAATAACACCGACCACTTGTTCATTTTGCACGTAGAGATTGGCATTGTCGGTTTGAACGTAGATCGCAATATCAGGTAGGTTTAATAGGAAACCGGGGATACTGCGGTTGTACTCGGTCTTTACAAGCATTTGAATGACTTGATCTTCAAACCGATAAATATTTTTGGTTAGGCTCCATGAGCCAAGAGTAATGATTTCACCAATGTTGCAAGGTAGCTGATTGATAAATGAGAGTGGAATTTCTTGGCCAGTGGCTTGAACACCCATAATGGTACTGGTGCGTTTCATTCGTTCACGCCAGATAGGATCTCGACAATCTAGTGCAGCATATGTCCATTCATCACCACTGATTAGGCATTCGTGCGGATCTTTACTGTTTTGTCGTGCGATCGCATAAGCTTCTACACGTTTCATTAAGCCATTGAGGTTAAACTTCACATGCTCTAATCGCGCTGTGATGACTTTAAGCGGTATTCCTATCTTTGGATCTAAATCTTTATTTCTCATGTTGAGTAACCAGGATCTACATCAGATCAATATCTGAAAAAATTCGTTTAAAAAAGGACTTTAAAAGTCCTTTCGATTAGGCGTGAGCACTATTATTACAAGGCGGTGTAAACAAAGTACCATCTAAGCGGATCATTCCAAAGCCGTAGGTTTTATCACGACCAATACCATTGAGCCATGCTGTTTTAAATAGCACTAAATCCCCAACAGTCGCACTAAATGAAATATCTCTGGTCTGGACTGGAATATTCAAAATGCTGAGCTGTGGTCCACATTGTTGCTCAATTATAGTGACATCCAATAGACCTTTGCTACTAAGAGCGTTTTTGGTGAATTCGGCTGCTTCATCTGCAGTTAGATTTTTACGCTTCTTACCTGAATTGCCTTTGGGTTTTTCGCCGTGGACCGAAATGTATTCTTCAATTTCTTGACGGTTAAAGCTACACTCTCGGTTAAGAGGAACCATGATTTTTCCAGTGATTTGCTGACCGTGCGAAATTTCAATGTATTCTTTGGCCATTGGGATTTTGACGTCCGATACGCACGTTCTTAAATAGATGTGCTTGCCATCAGAAAAAAATATGACTTTTGCGGAACAGAATGTCTCGACCTTATTTCGTTTAAACATTTCTCTAAAAATGTACTTGAACAAGTTCTTTTCATTTTCAGGATGTGTAAGGGCAAAACAATTGGCTGTTAGTTTTATGTTATTCAGACTCATTTCGATATCCAGTTTTCTATAAACAGCATTATTAAGAACCATTGCCTTTAAATAGCGCCTTATTGACAATAAGGGTATTATTCAGCATTTATAAAAGCTAAAAGTAACTTCTATGTGCATTTAACAAAAGTGGCTTATAATATACTTAAAACCCTCAAAAAGCGTAATACTCGTATTATGAAAATCAACCACAATTCATTAAACCCACTCTTTCATGATACTTATTTTTGTGTTGGAAACTTTTTTTTTAAAAAATATATGCTTTGCTGATTATTTTAAACTATTGACTGTATTTTAAGCTGTGCGTAAACTTTAAGCGTTGTTTTGTACAATCCACACCTAGTTTGATCCTGTTTGGACGACTGAAAAATGAACATAAAGAATAGAACTACGTTGCAGTTTTATAAAGAACTGCAGTTGGTGTATGACCGTTTCAATGAAAGGCTATTCAAAAATGAATTACCAGATTGTTTGATTACGCTTCAACGTATCAACAAAAATACCGGTTATTGGTCTGAGAATAGATTTGCTTCGACAGAAGATGATACGGCGTATACGCACGAACTGGCCCTTAACCCTGATTACTTTGGCACCCAACCATTGCTTAACATTTTTAAATGCTATGCACATGAGATGTGTCATATGAAACAAAGCATTTTTGGTGAGCCATCTAAACGCTCATATCACAATGCTGAGTTTGCGACATTTATGCTTGAGATCGGTTTGATTATGACTGATGACGGCACAAAAGAAGGTCGCACGACAGGCGAGAAGATGACCGAAATCGTTGTACCTGATGGCTTGTTTATTCAAGTGTGCAATGAGCTTGTCGATGAAGGGCGTATCATCAAATGGTATGACAAGTACGCACCCAAAACGATTTCAAGTCTAGAAATGATTCAAGAGCAAGTGCAGTTGTTGGAGTCCATTCCGACTGCTTCTCCAAAGCTATTTCATATTGCCTTACTTGGCAATGAAATCAATTCAGCTTTGAAATCACCTAAAAAAGAGAAGCCAGTTGCCGAACCGTCAAAAGCACAAGATTCCCTCACTGGATATGCCATCCCAACAAGTGATGAAGAAGAGGAACCGACTCCCACTACAATGAATCCCTTTGATGTAGCGATCGGACTAATCGACATATCAAATACCGGTGCAAACCTTGGCGGTTATTATCCAACGGCTTTTGATGAAGATCCGTTAGATGATGACGACAAACCAATACCAGAACCTAAGGTTGTTAAACTTTATAAGGGTGAACAACCAAACGGCGATGATAACGAGTTTATTGTACTCAAAGAAACTATGATCGGTGGAACACTCTATCAAGAGCTTGGTTTAGCCAATTTTGAAGAGCCTGAGCCTGAGCCTAAGAAACAGACTAGGGCATCTTTTGCGTGTCCTGAGTGTGGCCGTGGTGCAACGTGTAGTCCTACTTTTAGATTATCGTGTACTGAATGTGAAGTTGAACTGGTACCATCAAAATCCATTGATAAAAACCAGGTGAAGAAAAACAAAAAGGCTGCTAAAGCTGACCAAGGGGATGCAGAATGAAAACGATTGAAGAGCTTGGAATTCTGTTTTCTTCACACAAATACCGTTTTTATAACGAAAAAGACTTACAATTCGCGATTGAGCAAATGTTTATTGCCAATGAGATTCCGTATGAACGTGAGGTTCGTCTATCAAATAAAGACATCATTGATTTTACTGTTGAGCTTGATGTCGGCAAGGTGGGTGTTGAATTAAAAATAGATGGTGCACGTAACGCATTATTGCGTCAGATCAATCGCTATTTAAGCCATGACAGCATAAAAGCGCTCTATGTGGTTGGTACACCGTATTGGGTGAATAACATTCCAATCCAACTGAACAATAAATTTATTTACCGCCATCGTATTTTAGTGGGGGTCTTCTAATGTCTAAATCTTACGGCACCATTTCTCGTCAAGAAAAAAACTGGCACATTGAATGTGAACCACATGTTAAAACACGACTTAAGCGTGTATTCCCACAAGTCAGCCAACATGCATCAAAATTTATTGAGTTAAGCGATACGCCGTCTAATTGTCACGACCTACTTTGGTTTATTGAACGTTATCCAATGCATGTTGATGATCTTAAATACATGAAAGCGCAATCTAAGGCTTATGTGTCGCTAAAAGAAGATATTTTGGATGTGATGGACTATAAACGTCCGATCAAAACATTTGATCTTGCCGTGCCTCCATATGAGTATCAAAGAGCAGCTGCAGATCTACTACTTAATGTTAAAGGTTTGCTCTTGGGGGATGATTTGGGCCTTGGCAAAACAGCGAGTGGAATATGTCCGATGATTCTACCTGAATCGCTCCCGGCGCTTTTTGTGACAATGACACATCTTCCAATGCAAATTAAGAATGAAATTGAACGCTTTGCTCCGCACCTAAAATGTCACATCCTAAAGAAAGCATCGCCTTATCCATTGCACAAAGAGGGTGAAGCAGCACCCGATGTCATTATCACCAGTTATTCAAAGTTGAACGGTTGGGCTGAATATCTTGCCGGAAAGATTAAGTACGTAGTGTTTGACGAGATCCAAGAGTTACGGACTGGCTATACATCGCAAAAGTATTCCGCTGCTAAACTCATTAGTGACCAAGCTGAATTACGCCTCGGTCTATCAGCTACACCGATTTATAACTACGGTGATGAATTCTACAACATCATTGAAATATTGCGTCCAGATAGCTTAGGTACCGCTACCGAATTCGCTCGTGAGTGGTGTTCACACGAAAAACGTATTAATGATCCTAAAGCGTTCGGGATGTTTTTACGTGATGAAGGTCTAATGTTGCGCCGTACTCGAGCAGATGTAAATCGAGAGTTACCGCCAGTACAAATCATCCCTCAATATGTCGAAAGCGATCCTAAAGTACTGGATCAAATTAAGGGCAAGGCAATGGAACTGGCAAAAGTAATTTTAAGCTCTACTCAAGAATTCCAAGGACAAAAGCTTCGTGCGACAGAAGAATTCAATATTATGATGCGCCAAGCAACAGGTATCGCCAAAGCGCCGTATGTCGCTGAGTTCGTGCGTATGCTTGTTGAGTCTGGTGAATCAGTCATGCTTTATGGTTGGCATCGAGATGTGTACAACATTTGGCTAGAACGCTTGGCTGAATTCAATCCTGTTATGTATACAGGTACGGAAGGACCTGCAGCTAAGGAACGATCTAAACAAGCATTCTTGAATGATGAAAGTAAAGTCTTCATTAGTTCATTACGTTCATCTGCCGGGCTTGATGGCTTGCAGTACCACTCAAAATGCAAAACATTTGTGTTTGGTGAGTTGGATTGGTCGCCTGGTGTTCATGATCAATGTATTGGTCGCTTAGACCGTGACGGTCAAATCAAACAGATCTCGGCATATTACTTGTTGGCTGATTCGGGTTCAGATCCAATTATTTCTGATGTCTTAGGCATCAAAAAAGGCCAGTTGGAAGGAGTTAAAAACCCGAATGGCGAATTATTTGAACATTTAATTACGGACGGTGGCGGTATCAAGCGCTTAGCCGAACACATACTGAATAAGAAGGTAGCTTAAGAGAAACTTTATGACTGAACTTTACCTAGCTTGTTTTAGAGATTCTGCTACAAAACTTCGGTATGACCAGGCCCTTTCGTTAAAAGATCGCTATATTCTTCTTCCTTTTGATATAGCCTATGCACATAAACTACCATGGTGCTATTTATGAATATTGAAATGCTTTTGTGTATGTCCAACTTAAATTGACCAACAAATTAGGTTCTTTATCCAAAGCGAATAGATCTGAATAAACATTAAAGTTTTTACCCAAAAATGCATTGTGTAAGAAGTGAATAAGGTCTAGATCCACGTAGTTAACCGTAGACACAATCTTTAAGTATTCAGACAAAGCTTTAAACATCGGTGTTAGCTCTGCGATGGCACGGCTAAACCGCTGTTCTGATTTATGCTCTCTATATTTTTCAAAGCCATTTTTCAAAATCCTTTTGAGCTCTGCATCATCAAATGGAATATTTGAATAAAACTCACCAGTACTAAGATCTCCAAAATTAGACATAAAGTTATCAATCACGGGTAATTTACGTTCTAGAGATAAGCGCTGCGTTGATCTGATTAATTTAATGAATGAATAGAAAAACGGTAAGAAGCGTCTGTAGTAATCATAAATGACCTCTGCAAGCTTACGATCGCGAACATCAGCATTGATGGGTACACATTTAGGATATTGCGTAACAAAATTGGGTTTCTGCAGATAAATGGTTAGGTCCTTAAACACCTCAGCACCATTTAGGCGATTAGATTTAAGAAATGACCAATCTACCAAGTCATAATCTACTGCACGAATCTCTCTTAGATTTAATTCATCAAACTTAAAGTTGAGTAGGCGTAGGTAATCTACAAAATTAGCCAAGTACCATGGCTGAGTTTTATCGATGTTGTATTCAGGATGACTATCAATGTCCAAGTGATTTAATAAATTGGTCCACGACTGGTCAATTCCAGCCAAATTAACTTGTTTGTCTATTCGATCAGGGGTAAGCATAGTAATCCCAATTGTATATACTAATTCGTAAGAAATTAGATACATTGTATCAATAATTCCTAGAATAAATATTCTTTTAAATTTTTAACAATTCTAATTCGCCACACAACAAAAATGCTTATTTACTGAGCTAAAAACTTATATCCAATTAATTAAAACCCTATATAATTATTTTAATACTCTAATTCGAGTGAGTTGTTATGATTAGTGATCCAATCGAAATCGCAAAATTAAAACAAAGCATCTTAGATTTAAGAAACAATATTTTTCCTCCACAAAACCTTTTAACGGTTGATGGATTACCAATTTATTATGGTGAGAAAAAGTTTGTTGATGAATATCTTGCACAATGGATGGACTTTTATCAAAAAGCATTAGAACTTTCTAATCCTTTTGGTGATCCTATTGATTTGTCCGAAATAAATGAAATTCATTTGCCTGTGCATTTTAATTTGCCCGTGTTTGCTCGTAATGTCACTCGCATGATTTTAAATAAAACACTGGCCAAGGAATCTATTACTTTTCGTTCAAGTGCAGATCTGTTTGAGAAGTGCGGATACTTCAATCGTGAATATACGGATTTAATTTATGAGTACTTTGATCGTGATGAAGATAACGTATTGGTCGGGCATCGACCGTATAACGATATTCGTGCGTACTTGTTTTATGCCGGCGATGAAGAGCGTCATCGCACGAGATTTTATAACTCTGGCCTGGTGCTCGGTTATCCCGAAGGTTGGAATAGCATTGAGATCTTAGATAATCGTAACAACACCCGAAAACAGCGTAGTGATGCTTATACAAACCCTTTAGCGAAAAATAACACATGGTTCATCTACAAGAAGCTGTAATTAGCCAAAGCGCCGTGCGAGATCGCAATAGAGCCTTGGATCTATTGAAGTGGATTGCGATTGTGACCATGGTTATTGACCACGCATCAATATTATTTCCTCAATATAATCTGTTGTTGAGGACGATTGGCCGTTGGGCTTTTCCTATTTTTTGTATCATGCTTGCATTCAATTTGAACCAAGCTATTTCTAAAAAGAAAACCCATACATTAAAAAACTATTTTAAAAATTTGGCGTTGTTTTGTGTGCTATCAGAAGTACCGTATCAACTATTCAACCAAGAGCCATTTACAACTCTGAACGTCATGCCTACGTTGCTTTTAGGATTTTTGCTTGTTGTATTAGGGGAATCTAAACATAAATATGCAACGCTGCAGTTTGTCTCTCTGTTAGTCGTGATCACATTGCTATCTAATTTTATTATGTATAGCGTGTGGGGCGTTTTATTAATTGTATTCCTGTATTTATTCTTTAAAACAACCAACGTTCATTCTAAGAAATACTTTTTAATGATCAGCGTCTTGCTCACTTCATTGGCCAACATTTTCAACTGGTTGATTGGTGGCTACTATACGGATATGACTACATATTCTTTGGCACTCTCATTTGCTGTCAGTAGCGCCATTGCAACGTGTATTGGTGCACAATTCCTACTGAAAGGACAGCACATGAATTTACCTTTTGAATTACCGCCAGTGGGGAAGTGGGCGTACTGGTTCTATCCAGTACATCTCGTCATCATTTGGATTCTTTTTAAATTTGCATAATAAATTTAGGCATAAAAAAAGCACCAAAGTATTTATGACTAAGGTGCTTTTTTATTGCTTAATCAGCGTTATTCGCTAGATCCAGCATCTAAACCGAATGAGCTAATTTCTTGCTGTCTTTCTTGCTCAGCTGCTTGTTCTGGTGATGCTTGTGGAGTAGGTGCACCAGATTGGTTATTTTGTTGATCATATTGATTCAGCAATTGCTTTAATGCTTCAGGATCTTGAGCAATTTGATTCGCAATTTCTAATGTTGGGTCCTGTTGTTTTTTACCAGCAGCATAACCAAAAATAGCCAAACCAATGAAAGCAGCAAAGAAAGTGGCAAGTACGATCAGTACAAATTTACCAATAATGCTACCTTTGAAGCGTTCAAACCAAGTTTCATCTTCATAGTGGTAAGGTTGGTTAATGTTTTGGCAACCATAGCTAAATGCATCCATCCACGCATTACGAACCAATTGTTTAATTTGTTCTGTTTGCGGTAAATGACCTTTTTTAGCCACGTTTACTTTGATTTTTGGCTCTGCTAATACAAAACGTTTTTCTTCACCATTACCTAGTGTATTAACGAGCTCTACGGTACCAGAACAAGTGAAATAACGACCAACATCATTGTTTTCTAAAGTATCAAAACCACTGATTTGTATTGTTAACTCTTTAAGATCGGCATTCGGGATTTTTATATTTTTAGGTTGACGATTCAAATCTTCAGAATCCGTATCAACTGAGATTGTTAAAAGGTCATTGTTACTAAAAATTGAAACAAGAGGGTCGTGAGATAGAATGTCTTTTTGCTTCTTAATTAAACTCACAATGTATCACCAGTTAAAATAGAAATTAAAAGTATTATATTTTAAAAAAGGGTTTTAGTGATAGTTTATTTTATGTTTAACGTAAAAAAAGCCACTTTTAAGAAAGTGGCTTTTAGGTTTAAGGGAGATAGTTATTATTTATAAAATATTCCTTTTTAATTCTCTTAATCTCCATGCCTTTGTCTAAAAGCAATTTAAACTCATTAAAATCATCACGCATAAGCTTATGAACCTTTAATGATTTTTGACTCTTAGCTTTGATGGCACTGTTGTATTGTACTGCAGCAACCAGATCGTAATGCTTATTTAGATCCAAACCATAAAGTGATGTTAATTTTTCAGAAATATAATCAAATATAACGGTCAAACAGATGACCTTATTGTTAGTGTTAGTCAGTATCTCTTCTGGAAATTCATTATTTCCCGAAGCTGCACTGGCTAAACGTGCCCATTCTGTCATGGGTAGGGAACCATCTTCACCAATCACGTTGATTAAGTTGTTTAAAAAGATAAAGCGGTGATTAAAAAACTTCACTTTGCTTTTTTGCAAAATTCTAAATGTATAAACGTTTGCCCAATACACAACATAGTTTTTAATCTTTAGACCATTGATTGAGTCTTGCGTTAATAAATCTTCATTGGTGATGCCATGATATTGAGTTGCTTCTTCAGTGACTTGTTTTTTTGGCTTCCAGTAGCTCTCTTCAGCATTATAAAGATACTGAACCTGTTCTATTGATGATGTGCGGCACTTTTTAATACGCGTCAAAATAGACGACTTAATAATGTCAGGCACATCAACTGGATTCTTGACTTTGGCGGTAAATTCCAGTGTGAGGAAACATAATGGTGCTGGCATAGCTTGGCCTTTCTAATATCCCTTAATTTATAACTTAAAACGTTCTATTTTCTGAATTGATATTCGCGAAATAAGGAACTAATTGCTTTTCTCGGTCATGAATGTATGCAGTTGATGACATATCCAATACCGCACCTGGTACATAAGTTAGGTTTAGATTGATATTTTCACCGTTACCATCGATCAAGACGCCATTAAACCGCGCTTTGTCTGGATCTCCTTTTACAAATAGCTGTTGGCCAACATAACCGGACAAGCTATTGATATAGAGGTTTTTCATTTTTTCCGAAGATTGCAAAGCATTTATATAGAGAAGATCCATAATTTTTTCTTCTCCATTTTGATTTCTAATTTTTACTGTTTTTGGACCAACAACATCCACAATTGTAGCAATCCATAAGTCATGATGTTCAACTTCCCAACCATTGTAGCGACTTTCAATCCAATCGGGGCTTAAGAGTCTTGGCTTAAAGGGGTAGGAGTAGATTTTGAATATTAAGATCGAAACCACAATTATGATTGGTAAGCCAAAACATATTTTTATTTTATGTTTCTTAAAAGCACTGTTAAACATAACCGTATATACCAAAAAATTTAAAATCATTTTAACTTAAAATAATAAGTTTGTATTGGTTAAAACCATTGATATATCAATTATTCATCACTGTTATAGGTATAGCCATCATCACTACTGCGATCTTTACCTACTAATAATGCTTCAATACGCTTAGCTTCAGCTATTGTTCTGAGTGCATTTTCCTTTTTTTCTTGTCGTTCTGTATTTTCACGAATCGCTTCAAGAACCTCAGGAGATAAGGCGTTTTCAGGTTGTTGTTCTTGGGCTTCAGGCTCGGAAGCACTTGCTTCTTCAGCCTTTATAGGTTGGTCTTTTTTCTTAGGATCTACCAAGTCATAAAACACAAGTTCTTTTGATTCACTCGTTGCCGATTCGTCTAAAAACTTCTGTTCTTGACCTTTTAATGGATCTTGTTCATTTGGAGTATTAGAGTTATTACAGGCACTTAAAAGGGTGGAAATTAAAATAACCGTTGCGAAAATAAAAAGGGTTTTAGACACGTTGAAAATCCTTTAATATAATAACGTATTCTACATAATAAAAGTCCGTAGGTAAAAGTATGTCTTCAGATAAAAATAGTTCTGATAGTGCTCCACAAAAGGTAAATATTACCAATGAGGTTTTAGATGAAGCTGCCATTAAACAGGCAATTGAAGCTAGTCAACCCCGTAAATCAGGTATTTTAAAGCGAGTCTTTTTTGATTTCGGGCGTAAAAGCCACTGGAGTTCAGCTAGAAAAGGGTTTTTACCGCATTTATCTAATATTAGATCAATGCTGTCTCCAACATGCCCCGAATGCGGTAAATCGATTTTAATGCATGACAACAGGATTCCACGTTCTTATAAAGGCAACGTGAATTGGGTATGTGCACACCCTTTATGTGAATATGAAATTGTCGCACCTAACAATTTTAAACAACTGAAAAGACTCATTGCTAATACTCACTACCCAAGAGGGCAAGAACGTTTAGCTTCAATGAGTAATGATGAAATAGACAAGCTTGTTAAAAACCATCAATTTTCGTCTTATTTGTATTTAGCATTATCTATGTTTACAGGCTTGTACGTAGTTTATATGTTCTTTAAAGCGCTATATCCAATGCTTGTTGTACCAGGTGTATTATTGGTGTTTTATCTATACATGGTTAGCATCAATTCAGCTTATCGTGCGTGGCAAGTCCGTACTGGTCTTTTATTTTTACCGAATGCGCCATTCTTGGCATGGTTCCGCTATGCGCCAAAAAAATATAGCTTATCGTGGTATGACGGCAAAAACCCATTGCCAGTTGAAACACTGAATAAGTTAGCTGACCGTAAACAGCACCTAATCGACAATTTCAACAACAACGATAAAGGTGCTGATTAATATGCTGTTAAAACCAACGCTATTTGCGACTCTATTAGGATCAAGCGTTGCTTATGCTCAATTGCCTCAAAGTTCTGAGGCTCTAGGTGCATATGCAAACCATGTCAATTCTAATGGATCAAGTACACCATATCGACCATTTCAGGTCATGACCAACACTCAGCAAGAAACGGCGCCAGCAAAGCCAAGAGGATTTACGAGTCGTTACCTGGGCGTGAAGTACACACCGCAAAAAACTGAAGAAACTCCGACTAGCACTGAGCGCACGGCAGTTGCACAAAATGGACCACAACCTAGTGGCCAGCAAGCACCAGCACCACAACAACAACCCGTTCGCCAGAATATCCGTCCTGTTTCTTATACCTATCCAACTACGCAATACAATCAATACAACCAAGCGAGTGCATCTTACGATCAAACCGTACCGGGTAGAGTTGCTACTTTGAGTTGTGTTATTCATGCTGCGCGGTCAGAAGGTGTTCCGCTGTATGTTTTATTGGGTATACATAGCAAAGAGCGTGGTACCAATGGACAAACAGCGCAAAACAAAAACCGTTCATTGGATATGGGGCAATTCCAAATCAATTCCATGCACTTTAAACGTGGCGGTATGTTTGAAAATTATAACAGCCATTATGTGCGTACTGATGGATGTCTGAATGCGCGACTTGCAGCCAAGATCTTGCGAAATCGATTAACCACAAAACCGTCAACCGATTTTTGGGTTAGAGCAGCTGCTTACCACTCATGGACGCCATCTTTTAATGCGATATATCGCAATGGCACGACAAAACAACCTGGTTTAGTTGCGTATGCACTTCAATGGAAAAAATGGCTTGAGAGAAAGGGGATAAATCCTAACTAATCAGCTGAATATATTTTTTAAGAAAAAAATTGCAGTTACGTAATGCGATATAATTCACCTATTCTTTACCCACTAAGGATTCAAAATGAACCTTAATACAACTTTAAAAAGTTTAGCTTTAACCTTATCCATGTCTGTTGTTGCTACTGCAGCTCAAGCCGATTTTGTTGGCAAAGTTGTACGTATTTCTGACGGCGACACTATCACCGTTTTAAACAACAACAATGAGCAGATCCGTGTTCGCTTCAACCAGATTGATGCACCAGAAAAAAGTCAAGCTTTTGGTCAGAAATCGCGTCAGAACATCAGTTTCTTGCATGAAACGATTGTGTATGTGCAAGAAAATAGTAAGGACCGCTACGGTCGTACTCTTGGTACCATTTTTCAGATGCGTACAAACCAAGTGCCTAACTTAAACATCGTGAATAGTGTTAACTATAAGCAAGTTAAAGATGGCTATGCATGGGCTTATCGTGAATATCTCAAAGATAAAATTATTTTGAGTGCTGAAAGCAACGCACGTTCTCAACGCCTTGGTTTATGGGCTGATCCAAACCCTGTTTATCCAAGCCAGTACCGTCACAATAAGTAATATGATGAACGGTGAATTAAATACCGCTAAAGCAGTAGCGGTATTAAATAAATATGTACTGCAACAACAATGTGGTAATCGTATGGAACTGCAGTTCTTCAGTGAAGAACTGCAAGCTCAGATTGAAGCTCTCAGCTTGGCTTCTGTACAAAATGAGTTGGTTACTCAGTTGGCAAATTTGGGAAAATGTCTTTGTGATGAAAAGTTGGTGAATTGTTCAGCCAACGCAAATTACTCAGAAGTGGCAATAGATTTCCTTGAAATGCACTTAGAGTCGCTGGAAGGGCGACAGTTCAAAGAAGGTTTTATATGACATCTATTGTCATATCCACGGAATCCAATTAATCACCAAAACAGAACAAGCCACTAAGCTATTTAGTGGTTTTCAATGGGTTAAATTAAATATTTTCATCATTCTTATAGATATAAAATAAATAAATAGTTGATAATAGGTTATTAACTTTAAACCTATAATTGTGATTTTTATGCCTTTACTCGATTGGGTTAATCGTAACCAAGCCGAAGAAACAGCAAGCCAAGTTCCATTCCATCTCTTAAAATTCCAGAAATCATTTGGTGATACCGATACAGCCAAAGAAAACCTTATTATTCAGGGTGATAATCTACAAATCTTAAAATCTTTACTACCTTTATATGGCGGTAAGGTTAAATGTGTTTTTATTGATCCACCGTATAACAGTCAATCAGCTTTTGAGCACTATGATGATAAATTAGAACACGCTCAATGGCTTACAATGATGTATCCACGTTTGCAATTACTAAAAGAGCTTTTAACTGAAGATGGTTCTATTTGGATTACTCTTGATGATAACGAATCACATTATTTAAAGGTCATGTGTGACGAAATCTTTGGAAGAAAAAACTTTGTAGCAAACATCGTATGGCAAAAAAGATATTCGAGAGAAAACCGTGAAGCTATTGGAGATGCTCACGACCACTTGCTTGTATATGCTAAAAACTCAATGGAGTTTAAAAAAGTTCGTAATCTAGTTCCTATGAATGAAACGCAAGCAAAAGTATATAAAAACCCAAATAATGATCCTAAAGGCAGATGGCGTGGTATTCCAATGACAGCGCAAGCTGGACATGCTACACCAGAGCAATTTTATGAAATTGTGAGCCCATCAGGTAAATCTTTCAGACCTCCAGAGGGAAGGTGTTGGGGTGTTTCAAGAGCAACATATGATAGATTGTTAGAAGAAGGGCGAATATATTTTGGTAAAAATGGTGATTCACAACCTAATATTATTAGATACTTATCTGAAGTTAAAGGTGTAGTGCCTTGGACTTGGTGGAACCATGAAGATCATGGACATACCGATGAGGCAAAAAAAGAAAGTCAACTTTTGTATGGAAAAGATGAAACATTCTCTAGCCCAAAACCTGAAAGATTGATGGAAAAAATACTCTATATTGCGACAAATAAAGGGGATATGGTTCTTGATTCATTTTTAGGTTCAGCGACTACCGCCGCTGTAGCTCACAAAATGGAAAGACACTACATTGGTATCGAAATGGGTGATCATGCTCAAACTCACGTTATCCCGCGTTTAGAAAAAGTCATTGAAGGTGAGCAAGGTGGCATATCTAAATCCGTGGAGTGGCAAGGTGGTGGAGGTTTTAGTTTTTATAAACTAGGCAACGCCGTTTTTGATGATCAGGGATTTTTAAATTCTGATGTTAAGTTTATGGACCTAGCTAGTTATATTTGGTGGCTCGAAACTAAATCAGCATTCAATAGTGCTGTAAGCCTTGAGAGTCCATTCTTAGGTGTTCATGACGGCGTATCTTATTTCTTACTATATAACGGCATTTTAGGTGATAGACGGCCTAATAGTGGGAATGTACTCACACATTCTATATTAAACTTCCTCAATGATTGCCATACCAGTGAAGGTAAGCGTGTGATTATTGGTGAAGCATCACGACTAGGTAAAACCAAATTAGATGAATTAAATATTGAGTTTAAACAGATTCCATATTCGTTATATGGCAATTAATAAGTAAGGTTCCTCATGACTTTTCAATTAAAAAACTATCAAAGCCAGTCTTTACAATCTTTAGAGAACTACCTAACTTTAGCTGCCTCATTAGGTGCTGAAAAAGCTTTTAATAAGTGTGTCGGTGAAGACATTAAATATAATGATCGCTTAGATGGAATTCCTAGTGTATGTCTACGCGTACCAACTGGAGGGGGTAAAACCGTACTTGCTTCACATAGTATTGCGATTGCTGCGCGTAACTACGTAAATACAGATTCTCCAATTGTACTATGGCTTGTACCAACAGATATGATTCGCCAACAAACACTTTTGGCGTTATCTGATGCTACACATCCATATAGAAAAGCATTACAAGGGTATTACGGCGATCGCATCAAAGTATGTGACATTGAAAGTCTACAAACTTTGAACAAGCATGATGTGAATCAATCATGCATTGTGATTGTGACAACGATTCAAGCGTTCAATATCGACAAGGAAAAGACTTATCAACGCAATGCTTATGCATTTGATGAATCATTAAGTGAACATTTTACGAGCCTTACTGACTTCCAAACTGAAGGCATGGATCGAGTATCAGAAGATACTTTGAAATATCAAACATTTCTAACGCAACGTGATATAGGCCGTGTAAAGCATTCCTTGGTTAACTTTTTTCATTTACATAGACCGATCATCATTGTCGATGAAGCTCATAAGAACCGGGGTGGTAAAACGTTTTTTACTACATTAAAAACGTTGAATCCAAGTTGTTTGATTGAGCTTACAGCTACTCCAAAAGACAATAATGTGCTTTATTCAGTATCGGCAGCAGAATTAAAATCAGAAGAGATGATTAAACTTCCTGTAGTTCTGACTGAACATACTGGTAGTTGGCAAGATTGTATTCGCGATGCGCTAATACAACGCCAGAAACTAGAAGTACTGGCACAAAATGAAAGGGAATATATCCGACCAATATTGCTGATACAAGCTCAGGATAAAAATGGTGATGCTAATGTAAATGTTGTTAAAGAACATTTATTAAGTGAATATGAAAATATTACTAACGACTGGATTGCTATTTCTACTGGTGGTACCAAAGAGCTTGAAGATGAAAATCTATTTAGCCCTAAAAGCAAAGTCAAGATTGTAATCACTGTAGAGGCATTAAAGGAAGGTTGGGATTGTTCTTTTGCATACGTGTTAGCAAGTTTGCAAAACATAAATTCTGCAACTGATGTTGAGCAATTATTAGGCCGTGTTTTACGGATGCCATACGCTAAACTGCGTCAAAATGACGAGTTAAATAAAGCGTATGCTCATGTCATTTCGAGTTCTATTGCACAAGCTACGATGTTACTTAAAGATCGCATGATTCAAAATATGGGGTTTGAGAAGTGGGAGGCTGATGCAACAATTGTCGCTAAACCTCAGTACAATCTTGGGCTTGGAGGCGATGGTACAGCAACGAAACAAAAGATCCCTGAAACTATGATCTCTGTCCCGTTTGAAGTAAAGCCAGAAACCCTATCCGAAGAACTTAAGCAAGCAATTCAGACAAGAGAAAATAGCCAAGGTACCTCTTTGATTATCAATAAAGGTACGACTAATGAAACTTTTGATAAGATTGAAAAGGCCGTAATTGATCAGACTCCGCCTAAACAACTTGAAAAGGTTCAGGAAGTCTTTAATGAAGCTCGTGCTGAACGCCAGGCATATCAAGCACCTGAAAACTGGAATGCTTCTTTCGCATCAATTCCACAACTAGGTTTGTTCGTGGATGGTATGTGGCAAATTGCAGATAAAGAAACAATAGAAGACTCTATAGAATGGAATCTATTAGATTTCCCTATACAACTTGAAGGTTTTTCTATCAAAGAAACCGTCAATAGTTTTGAGATTGATCTTAATATAGATGAACAAAAACTCAATTATGCGTTACTTCAGAATCAACAAGCTCAATTTTCTAATATGCCGACTCTGGTTACTGAAACCGATCTTATTAATTGGCTTGATCGCAAAGTAAGTAGACAAGGGGTAACGCAAGTTCAGCTAAGAGCATATTTAACAAAACTGTTAAGTTATTTGCTTCACGTAAAAAACTTTACTCTTACACAATTACATCGTGCTCAGTTCCAACTATCCCTAGCCATCACAAAAGAATTGGATCGGTTATTTGAGTTGGCGCGTCAACAGGCTTTCCAAGGCGATTTGTTTAGTCAATTCCAAGTGGCCAATCAGCCTCAACCTGAAAATACATTTAAGTTTGAGCCAGGCAAGTATCCTGTAAAGAAACCTTATCGTGGTGGATGCAAGTTTGAAAAACACTTCTATGCTCAAATTGACGACCTAAGAGAAAAAACTGAAGGTGGTAGCCTTTCGGAAGAGTTTCGATGTGCTCAACTACTTGAATGGCACTCTCGAGTAAAATATTGGGTCCGAAATATACCGAAACAGCCACAAACATCATTTTGGTTGCCTACTGGTAAGGACTATTTTTATCCAGACTTTGTTGCTGAGTTGGATGATGGATCTATATTCGTTCTTGAGTATAAAGGTAGTCACTTAGATAGTGCCGATGATGCGAGAGTTAAAGATGCTATTGGTAGACAGTGGGCTAAAGATAGCCAGGGTAAGCGTATTTTTCTTATGGCGACAAAACTAGATAAAAACGGACGTAGTTTGGAAGATCAAATTAACCATGCTTTAGCAAGATAGATATATACCCACTAAAAAAGCCCCGATATTCGGGGCTTTTTCATATCTGCTTTTACATATCGAACGACTGTCCACGTTCGTTAGTTTTGTTTAAATTCTGCGGTTCTATACCATACAGCTTTAGACCATCACCTAGAACGAGATCATCTACACGCTTTTCAAAACGAGTAAAGAAATCGTTCAGTCTTTGGAAGACTGGTGGTTCATCTAATAGTTTGGCCATGTTGTTTAATGTTTTACTTAGACCGTTCACAAGATTGAACTTTTGTTGACGGTCCAAAGACAAGCTGTTCGATGTATCTAAAAGGGTGGTGAGGCTTTCTTGAACCTTTTGATAGTTTTGATCATTGGTTACATTACTGACAATCAAATGCACTACTTTGTTTTTGATCTTCAATGTATCCAGATTCAATTGATCAAATGCAATGGTCCTATCAGTAAGATTTTCTCTAAATGTTTTGAGATTCTGCCACTCTGGATGTGCAGCCTCTAAATCAGATAAAACTTTCATGATTGACGCACGGTATTCGCTATCAGACGCACTAATCACAAAAAGTTCAGGATACGACCGCTTCTTAGAAACTTCTTCCTGAGCTTTATTGAGCTTATCTTCAGCGACAGCAATTGAACCCTCAACATCGGCATTACTAATACCAGCTTCATGAATTAACTTTCTAGCTTTATACATTTCTGCTGAATGAAGCCAAAAAGCGGTAAAGATAGCTGACTTAGCGTAGCTTTGATGATCGATACCTTGCTGAAGGTTTTGTTCGGGAATGGTCGAACGATCCACACTCTGCAATTTAACTGTATCTTTGTTGATGTCCTTGGATACATCAATATGTACTTTGGTATTTTGCATGCTATCCATACTTGGGTTTGTGCTAGTGGTTGGTTCTTTGGCACCCATTTTCTCGAATTCAATATCACCGGCTTTAATCTTTTGATGGCCATCTGCAGTAGCGACAACTTTCAAAACATCATTTTGAACTTTGGTGACATCAATTTCAGAAAGGATCTCCATGTAAGACTTAATGCCCTCAAGAGTCATGACGGGCGAAGATACGGGTGCCGTAGCGGTTGGAGTTGATTTATCATCAAATGCTTTATCAAATGACGGCGGTTGGTACTTTGGTTTTGCATAGGATTTCGTGCTACCTGTACCAGCTGGTCCATCATAGTTAGCTTTTGATAGATCTTGTTTACGCTTTTCAATATTTGCGTTGTAATTTTCAATATTTGCTTGGTTTTTAGCTCGTATGTTCTGCAATTCCAGATATTTTTCATCTGATTGTGCAATCACAATGCCGTAATTCGGTTGGTATTCTTTATTAGGGAACTTGGCTGCATAAGCTTCGCGTTGACGGTTGTAGCGGTTAATTGCATACGCAACTTCAGGGATCTTGTTGTCTATACGTTTGACGGCGTTATTTAGTTCTTTTGCCAACTCTGCAGCTAAACGTTCAACACCTAAATATTGACGAGCATCATCCCAATCAGAAACAGATAATTTATTTTGGAAAACTGGGGGCAGGGTGATACGTGTTTTTTCATGTTTGCTCACATCACCTAACACACCACTTAATGAAAAGTTGTGACAAGCTTCTTGTAAGCCAGGATTCAAACCAGACTCAAGCGTTTGGCCAGCATCGTTATCATAACCAACAAATATATTGGCTTCAGGATTGATGCTGCGGATAAGCTCAGCAACACTTGAGATATTGGATTTACTGTATGACGCTAAAACTTGTGTGTTTTCTGCAGTAAAACCCTCACCCAATAAACCAAGCTCTAAACCGGCATCCAACGCCTTACGTGCGCTGATCGCTGTTGCCCAACCCTCCTTGATCAAATAGTTCTTTGCATTCGGGTTAAAGACTTCATAGCCAACATCAGGATTTTTGCTAACAGGCAAGAATGCATCTTTCGTTTTGGCTTTATCAAAAAAGTACTTGCCCTTATGCAGTACTTCTTCAAGCTTGTTGGTTTCTTTGTTGCGCTTTTTTTGGCGATGGTGGGTGATACGCTGTAAATTGACGACTTTGTTATTGGTGTCAATTAACGGTGCAAGAATGACAGCTCTGCTTTTACGTAAATCAAAGCCTTTTTTCTTTTCGCCCTCAAGCTCAGGTTCAAAGTTGATGAAATGCTTTTGATACGCTAATACATTCTCTACTGTTTCAACGAGAAGCTGTTGATTGGTAGCTGATTCAGGAAGTTCACGCTTTACTGCTTCAATGGCTTCATCACGGGTAAAGTTATCTTTACGCATGATTTTAGCGCCGTATGGCTCTAGGTTCTTTTCAACCATATACGGCATTTGTCGAATGTCGCGTTTAAAGGTCTGAAGGCTTCCAGTTTTATTATTAAAAAATGAATCGTCAATAACTTTACCAGCACGTTGCCACTCAATACGGATAGCGATTTGTGCAGCTAAGAGCTCTTTTTCTTGTTGAAGTAGATGCTTCTTTTGAGCTTCTTCAAACTCACGTACACGGCGATCAACATCTTCTTTGCTTGGTGGTTTGTAGTTAGGGTTTGAATCTCGTTGAGGCTTGATTACGTTCTTATAGTGGTCAGCAAAAGCAATTGAGATTTCAATGTCAGTTACACCAAAGCGGTGTCCTTTGAGCACTGGCCAGTATTCACCAGTATCACGGTTCATGTTTGGATAGATCCAATACATCCCTCGTGGTTTGACATTGTTGCTACTTGATTTACTAGGGTTATCTGATTCGGTGAGGCAAGGCACTTTTTCATCAAATACGGTCACGAATTGATATTTACCAGATGACTTGAATACGAATCCGTAGTTTCGCTCCAGTTCTTCTTGGAAAAACTGAAACATCGTATTTAAATCACAATTATGTCGGGCGCTCGGTACTTTCTCAGCCATAACAATTCCAATTTCTAATATATATTCAGGTGCAATGTGCTACCCAGGTTGCATAGGACTATTAATCATATGCTTAAGAAAATTTATACTTTTAGTATATACCGATTCTAAAAACATTTCTGTTTAATCTTTAATATAAGCTATGTCTAATAAAGGTTTAAAGAAAAATTAAAAGCTTTAATTTATTATTTTAATTTAGAAAAATAAATACCATTTCGATAATACATAAAGAAGATCCCTCGGGATCTTCTTTTTAGTGCATTTTTTAGTAATTACACTTAAACCAATTTGCTTTACTGTCCCAAACCGTTCTACCAGCTTCAAGTGGGATCTGGTTGTACAACACATCACTTCCAGCTGAGATTCCATTTTGGGTATTTAAAAAGCCTTTGATATTGATTTTGATATTTTTCTGATCGTTAGAAAAGCCTTCTACACTTGCGATAACCGTACCATTGGTCTGCTTAAAATTAGGTTGCCCAAATACGTATATACCGGTAAAAGCAGACAATACTGTTTCATTGCAGATAGTTTTACCTATGTCTTTTGTTGTAGGGGCATTTGCAGCTATAAATCTATTTTTTGCATTAATTTGAGCTTGTTCCTGGCGTAGACGCTCATTTTCTTGACGTAATCGCTCATTATATTTTCTCTTGTCTTGTTCAAGTTCTTCTTGTCTATGAACGTTGTAATAATCAATATGACCTTTAAGTGAAGATCGATCAACAACCTTTGTTTTTAGCGAAATGATGTCTAGATTTTTGTTAGTACCACCGTATCGGCTTGATAATGGTTCAATACTTACATACCAGGGTGAACTTACATTACATTCAAAAATACCAATGTGAGGTGCGAGTTCTGACCCGATAGTCTTAGGAGATGGGTTATTACGTTTATCTAAATAGGCATATGTAGAACGTTGAATTTGTCTCAACGATCCATTCTGGCTTTTACATAAATTATTCATGTATGAATGGGGTAAAAGAGCTTCTTTATATCCAGTAAGCATATAGTCTTTACCGGTCCCAGCTTTCCCATTTAGGTTTTTGGAATTAATTATGTTCTCAGGGGTCTGATATTTCAGCATTTGATTTGGCGTAATTTCATCCGGTTGAGGCAGAATGGAACAACCAACAAGAGGTAGAAGAATAGCTGAGCTTAGTACTAACTTAATATTTTTCATGATCTAAAAATTATCCTGGTAAAACTAAAGTTGATTATTATTTAAAAGCAGTATCTTTTACTGCTTAAATATCTGTATTTTACTGTTTATACTTAATAAAACCTATGAATTATTGTTCTTAGGTTATGAATGACCACTTATTTAGGGTTAAATTACTTTTAATAATTTGAGGCTTTATATGTCAAAACATATTTTTTCGGGTTCTGTTGTAATCAATGGCAACGGCAATGTCTACAGTTCAGGTTCCAACTATCAAATCGTTGGAAGTGGCAAACCAGTGACTAAGCAAGTACCTGTAAACCCATTTAACGAAATCTGTATGAAAGGTCCAATGAGTCTGAAGTTTTTTGCTTCAAGTGTTTCTAAAATGGAAATTACTGCAGACGACAATATTGTAAATCTTATTAGTGCGACTTTTCAGGGTGGTGTATTGGTTTTAGCTATTCAGGACAATGTAAGTTTTAGTACTTGTTCACCGTTAGAAGTATCGATCAGTCACCCAAATTTAAAAGCTATTGATTTAAAAGGTTCAGGCAATATTCAGGTCTTAAATCTTAATGAAGATAAATTCACAGCAAGTATTAGTGGATCTGGAAATATGGATTTAGACGGTACCGTTGAACACTGTGTCTTATCTTTGAGAGGTTCAGGCAATTTTGATGCATTACCATTGAAAAGCAACAATTTAGAAGTGGCACTATCTGGTTCAGGCAATATCTTTTGTACAGCTATCAATTCTGCTCAAGTACAGCTTTCAGGCTCAGGCAACGTTAAAGTTTATGGCAAACCAATCCATAAGTCACAAAACCGAACTGGTTCAGGAAACATTAGTTTTAAATAGGTCGATAAACCTAGTTATAAGTCACAAAACCGAACTAGATCAGGAAACATTTGTCTTAAGTAGGTCGATAAACCTAGTGCAATGAAAGTTTAGAGAAAAACAAACCCCAAAAGTTTGCTACCTTTGGGGGTTTATGTTTGACATTCAAATTATCGAAATAAAAATATTATTAATGAAGTTTTCGGACCATTCAGGATCGTTCGATTTACTCACAATATCTTTGAGCCAAACCTTTAATGATTCAATTGGATAATCTGCATTTTTGTATAAATTAATCACGGCGATAATCTGTTGATTCAGTGCTGTTGTTGAATCATTACGTGCGATCATTTCTACAAGTTTTGTGTAGGTCTGAAGGAGTTCTGGTTCTTCAGCTCCAGTGACTTTACGGGGTTGCTTGCTAATCTGGCCAAGAATCTCAATAAATTGTTCTTTGACCAGCTCAATCGGGTGGATCTGACTAAATCCCTGTTGAGTCAGTAAGGCGTATGCGCGTAAAACCAAGCTAAACCAATTCTTTTTGGTCATGCTATCAGGATAGAGGCCTATATCATCCAACTGTTGTTTGATGCCAAAGAATAGGGCACTGATAGAGTAGTTCGGGTTAACCGTGCTTTGAATTGCAGTCGTCCACACGGCATTTTGCATTTTATGACGTATAACATCACGCGTGTAATCAACGCCGTATAAACATTTAAAATCGTTCCAGTCACTTAGATCTAACTGTTCTTCAGTAAATTCAGGTCCAATCATGGCTGCGTTTACAGCTCGGCATGCTTCTGTTGCGTAATAGATACCGGGATTGCGCTTAATTTTGCTTTCTAATGCTGTTTTATGGTCATTATCATTGAAGATATAGAAGCGTGAAAACGGGAATTCGGCACGGAAATCACGTACTACATTCATGATGTTGCCAGCCACGTACACGACAATGACTGGAATAGAGTATTGAATTGATTCTGCAATTGCTTCACCAGTGGCGTAGCCCTCACAAAAGATTATCCGATCTTGGTTCCATGCATCCAATGGATCTTTAAATAAGATTTTGAAAGCGCCGTTTGCAAGTACACCACGTAATGTAAACTTATCTTCACCACGCTTGTTTTTATGTTCAGCGATGGTCTGAAGGAAAATGATTTGATTTTTGAGGTTTTGCCCCTCAACTAAAAGCTTGTTCTGACGTAGCGACTGTTGATCTAGATCTGGTTGCAGATCAATAATACGGTTCAGAATAATGGTGCTGTTCTTGTGTTGAGGGTAGTACTGGCTGACATAATCAATCAGCTCATTTTTAGTGAAGTTGCTTGGATTGTACAATCTAGCATGACTGAAGCTAATCTGCTTTTTCACATTGTAGTTGTGTGGACGGTTTGGCAAGGGTAGGCTTCTGGCCCATTCAAAACCCATATAGATTTGAGCCAATATCTCTTGGTCTTTTTTGTTCTTCTCAGCACTTTTGCATGAGCTTAAGAAGCGTTTAAGATCTTCTTCTTGCTGTTCCTTGGTATATACGGTATCACCAGGTTGCAGATCCATTTCTTGAATGTATTCATACAAGCTGTAAGTGAAGTTTGCACCGCCAGCATGAAACCAACCATAAGACATACGTGCGTTATCTAGATCTACAAGATACCAGGCCGTTTTTTTCTTATTTTTTGTGGCGTCATTGTGGTGATTGGTTCTGAGGTAAATACGTTTAGAGCTTCGTTCAAGCTGAAAGTCACTCTCACGATCAAATACAATGCCCTCATTTTCAAGATGCGATCTAAATATTTTAGATAGCGTACCAATATCGATACCATACTTGATCATGAGGGGGTTCATAAATAAAGAAACTCACTTATAAATATTTTATAACCAGCGGTTGAGCGACTACATATTTTGATGGGTTGTTGGTTTGCAACGTAATTTCGTGAGCGTAATGCCATGCCTTAGTGATACGGTTTAGGATGACACTTTCAAGGTCGTCTTCTAAGAATTCGTAAAGATTAAATCGCACGTTGTTTAAGATCAGTTTTTTATAACCTTTCACAAGGGTATTTAAAAAATTCTGAGATTGGCCCATAAAGGCGTTAACGTCAGCATCATAACTTATTGTGTTATTAACGACTGCATTATAAAAGTACTGCTCAGAATCAATTTTAATAATATGCATCTGTTCTAAGAATGACTCTAAATAAGCTGGATGCATATTTTTACTTAAAAACTTACAGATCCGCTTATTCTTGTTGTCGTTAAAATAGATGTATTTAGAGGTTAGCTCAGTATTAATCACTGTGACATATTCGCCGTCCACACGAAACTTCACGGTATTATTGTTGGTGAACTGCAGCATTAATTCTGTGAAGATATAGCTATCTAACGTTTTTTCATGCTTAAACGTCTGCTTGTCCAAGAAATTACTGTTGTACTGAAGATCTGCAACATTGGCATAGCTTTGAACGAATTGAGCGATGTCATTGTACATGTTTTGGGTGTCGAGATCCGATACTTCAGTTGAAACCGATTGAAAGGCACTATTTTTATAAAGATGACCTAATAATTCTGTTTGATGGTAGTTTTCAGGTTTAACTTTCAAGCCGATTGTAAACTCGTCTTGCTCATAATTCCCTTTAATTAGATTGCTTAAGTAACTTTCAGCTTCTTGAAAAGATACGTTTCCAAGGTTGTCTAAAAATGATTTTAAGGAAGTGCCATCTAATCGTACCGCAACATGAGATATAAATGATGGATCGAACTCGAAACGCATAATACTTCATTGATTGAAATGGGTATTAAAAGTATATAACAGGTATAAGGAAAAAAGAATGAAAACCTTTAAGTATTATTACCGTAAAAGTAATTTTGAATTGATTTAATAAGTTTAGTTTCGGTTTCTTGAGTATATAAACTACCTGAAATTAGTTTTAAGCCGGTATCAGTTTTAAGCCAATGTAGTGTATTAAAATGGTCATTAGCGATATGGCTACTCTTGTGCATGCGCGACACAAAACCACTGTTCAGACCAGTATCAAACAGGCGTGGACAGCTTGGTGCGTGGACATGATAGAGGACTTCACGGCGTTGATTGCTAGAGGGTGATATACCTACGCCACGGCGTACTGGCATACCTTTGTGCTTTCTATAACTACTGAGAAATGAATCAATCGTATCGTTATACGTGGGTTGCATCAGGTAGCCACGGTGATTGTAGATGTCAGTTTTAGGATGAATAGAGAAATTAAATAAGCTAAGCATTTTACCAAGTAAGATTAATAGCTCAGGACTACTTTTAAGGTTGGTACCAATCAAACTATCTTTAATAGTTTTAATAGTATCCGTGCGATACTCTAAAACCACATAGTCACCCCAATTAGAGGTTAAGCTTAAAGCATCTTCATCAGATATGTTGGCTTCAGTATCTTCATAGCAAAACACAATGATCAATACTTTAACGTTGTTGCCGTTAAACAAAACTTCGTTTTGATGCGCGAAAAAACCATATAAAGGTTTGTCGTTGTGTCCTAGACCTGGTGTATGAATAAAGTTGGTCCACTGAAAGTAGTAATTCAGCAAATGACCATCGACATAGCGACCGTTTTCATCATTCAATAGGGTGCGATATACATCATTTTCAAGCTTTAGCACGGGTTGGCTGTACCGCCAAGCGCTCAACGCTGCAGTCGTAAATGCAAAGTCATAAAAGTTAAACTCAGGGTTCATATTTTTATAGAACAATGCATAAGGCTGTAACACACTTTCCCATACCTGTAATGGGATAAAGATGTTGGAACCCCACTTAGGAATCTCCGCAAAATAACCAGTGCCATAGGTATGATTTACGTTATCCCAAAACAGGCGTTCTAGCTGTTTATAGTCTGGAATGTCTTCGCTTTTAACCAATGATGCTGTACATAATGCTAACTTTTTCTCCAGTGCCAATAATTGACTGACAGGAGGGTATAAGCGACCAGCTTTTTGCGTAAAAACTTCCGCATTCAACTTTGATATAACATCAGCAAAGATTGAATCTTTCACTATACTGGTCTTCCATAAAAGGTGTGTGAGGGTGGCTAATTAGTATAAGGCATTCTAACAAGTTGTATGTATTCTATAAGGCGTAAAACTCTAAAAAGTTGATAATATATATCAGTTTTTAAAGCATTCACATTTCATACATAATTCTAACCTTGCTCAAATATAACATCATATTGTTTGCGATTTCTAAACAACAGTTTAACTAATCTGCAATATATCAGGGTAGAGCTGAGTATAGGGCTTAATCATTACTTTTGTTCAGCATGAGATAATAGTTTGTGGAATTTCCGTGAATATGATTAAAAAAGCTTTAAAACTTATTAGAGATCGGTTATATTACGAATCAAGGGATATTACCCTATTTAATAAACTATTAGACTGAGATTGTTCTAATAGTTTTTTTTTGCCCTTTTTTTGACATTTCCTGTTTTTTCTTCTATAGCTTCTGCTATATTTCTCCATATTTTACTCTATTTTTCGTTATTTTGATTAATTTTTAATCAATGTTAAAAGCTTAAATAATCAGCAACTTAGCCGTTTATACCCACTACTATCCACAAAAACCTGTGCATAAAAAAACCAAATATTAAATCCCAAAATGGAATTTCTTCAATTTTAAGCTATAATTATGCTCATAGTTTTAATCATTGTAGTGGACTTAGTTATGAGCCATGTAGACCAAATAGAAACGATTAAAATTACTAACCGCGAAATCGGAATATTGCCTAACAATGTGCCAGTAGTAGATCAGTTTTTGAATAACTACCGCACACATAAAGCATCAACGACTCATTCAGTGGCTAGTAATTCACCTTTAATGAACATTACCAATTCAATGCATGTGCATCGAGTAGAAGATTCCCCCTATACTCAACCTATTCGTAAACTTCATTAGAAATAAAAAAAGCAGCGATTTCGCTGCTTTTTTATTGCCTATTGGATTTGTTTAGTGCTGATCCATATAGCTTTGAGTGAGCTTCTTACGCTCGTAATTCTCTTTGAGCTGTATGCCAATACCAATAATTATTATAGGTAAAATGGCTAGGGCAAAAAGAATGCAGATCGAATCAAAAATTGGCCTGGGCATATGAGCGCATTATTGCGGATTCGCATTGGTTAATTCCTCCAGTGTTGGTGGTTTTGTGGCGACTGGTTCATTTGCTGGTGCTTCAGGTGACACTTCTGGTACTTCAGGTGTTGAATTTGGTTCTTGTTGTGGATCTAACTTGTCTTCATAAGACTCTTGTGGAAGGCTATTGCTTGCAACAAAGTTATCTAGAATATCCTGAGCCTTATATGCCTTATTGCATTCGTCATTTGAGGCGTACATTTCTTTTTGTACGCTATCGTCTAAATACTTTTCTCGGCCATCACTAACATCATCGCTGTAATAACCAGCTTTCTTAGCAGAATCTATATAAATGGAATAACAAATATTTAAAACATTACTACGCTCGTAATCATGTTTGTAATACCAGTCAATACTACGTTCCTTTGCATCAGTTTTCGTATCTTCAAGGTATTGATCTAAGCGTTTCTCTTGTGGCGTAGACGAACACCCGATGATTAACAATGAGGTGCTTAAAACTATAAGTTTTTTAATCATGGTTTTAGCTTAAAACAAACGATACCTTTATAGTACAACATTAATTCGTTAAATAATATTTTTGGAATTTTAATTTGTGACAGTTAAACAGTGCATTTTCAAACAATTAAGCCGTTTTTTCCCATAATTTTAGATAAATATTGTTGTCTTTTTGCGCGTAGATTATTGAAAACAGGAAGTAATTTAACCACTTGAAATGTTCATCCAACTAAAGATTAAGAAATAAGCCCTTAAAAGTGTTTGTTTATCAACCCTTAAACCTATTTAAACATTTTAAAATTGTATATACTTAAACCATTACTAGATTAACTTCAGTAATTATTACTAAAGAAAGTTAAAAATTGGATGAATTTTAATGAGTAGTTTGTTCATAGTAGAGTCACCCGGAAAGGTCGAAAAAATTCAACATATCTTGGATGACCTGTATCCGCACGAATTCGTTGTACGCGCTTCAGTTGGCCATGTATGTGATTTACCTAATCATGAGATCGGTTTTTCATATCCAGCCTTTGTTCCTAAATACGAAATATCTCAAAATAAAACACGCGTTGTTCAAGAATTAAGACAGGCTGCTAAAAATGCAGATACGGTTTTCCTCGCAACTGACTTGGACCGTGAAGGTGAAGCCATTGCATATCACTTAAAACGTATCCTGAACTTATCTGACGATCAGTATATTCGCGTCAAATATAACGCTATTGATAAAAGTACGATCGCTAATGCACTTCAAAATGGTGAAGAGCTGGATCAAGGTATGGTGGCATCTCAAGAAACACGCCGTTTCCTTGACCGTATGATTGGTTTTTACTTGTATGAGCCAATTTCAAATATTTTAAAAGGCAAATTTCCTGTTGGCCGTGTTCAATCTGCCGTACTCGTTGTGCTTGGTGATTTAGAAGATCTACTGAAAAACTTCAAATCACATGAACATTACAATCTTGAAGTAACTCTAAAACAAGGTTGGGCTGCGAAATGGGATTTTTCTAAGTGGCTTAATCCTGAAATGAAGGATGTGCACAATAACCAGTGGTTAGATAAAGCTTCAATTACCCGTCTACAAAACGTAATTGATAAAAAAGAATTAACCATTACCAGTGTTGAAACTAAGCCATCTTTCCGTAGTGCTCCAGCGCCGTTTATTACTGTTGATCTGCAAGCTGCAGCTGCAGCGCGTCTTGGTTTGGATCTAAAACAAACTATGGAAGCAGCGCAAAAGTTATATGAAGGTGGTTATATCACTTACCATCGTACTGATGCTGCTGTAATTTCGCCTGAGGGGATGCAAGCTCTAGAAGCTTTTGGTGAGAGAGAGGGCATTGCGATTATCGGCAATAAAGCCAAATCTCGCGATGGTGCTCAAGAAGCACATGAATGTATTCGTCCTAGTGACTTCTTTACCTTTGAAGCTGGTGAGGACCAAGTTCAAAAGGATCTATACCGTCTAATCTGGTTGCGTACTGTTGCATCGCAAATGGCTCCAGCTGAATACGAAGTTAAATCCGTTGTAGGTGTCTATAAAGATGTCACGCTCAATGTAGATGGTGAAAGCATTACTAAAGATGCTGAATTCAAAGCTTCTAGCCGTATCTTAAAAGAAGATGGCTGGTTGGGTTTATTAAAGACCTACAGTATTGATGAAAATGCACTTGAATACGTGGACGGTGAAGAAGATTCAGAAAAAGAACCTGAACATACGCTACCTATGGATATTGAAGTCGGTCAAAACCACAATGTTATTGCTGGTAAAGTTATCGCGACCAAAACCAAACCACGTTCACGCTACACCGTACCATCATTAGTCAAATTACTTGAGAAAAAAGGAATTGGTCGTCCTAGTACTTACCAATCAATCTTTGAACGTTTAATCAAGCACGGCTATATCAAGCTTGTTAAAAAGAAAATTGAAGTTACACCGCATGGATTGAACTTGATTCAAAACATTAGAGGTAAGTTTAGTTTTGCAGATCCACTTTACACTAAAGAAATTGAAGAAACACTGGATCTAATCGCTACTGGTGATGCCGATTACAAACAAGAACTCCAAAAGTTCCATTTAGGGATTGAAAGTGAATTAGGACAGTTCTCAAAACATTGGCTTGATTCATTCCCTGTCTACAAATGTAATAACTGTGATGACGGACGCATGTTGCCGAAAATCGGTACCAATCGCGACAAAACAACATCGGTCTACTGGTCATGTAATTCATGCAAAAGTTCAGCGCCAAACAGAAATGTTGATGGTAAAGATGAACCGGGTAAGCCAACTGTACGTGAGTCAACTGCTCATTTATGTTTATGTGGCAAAACACTGACTCAGGTAACAACTGATAAATCTGTATTTTTTGAGTGCTCTCAACGTGCGTTCGTAGATGGCACCTGTAAAGAAACATACCGTTCTACAAATGACGAAAGCGGTAACTTGGTTCCTGATTTTGACGAATATCGCCGTAACCATACATACAAATGTCAGCTTGAAGGGTGTGGCGGTTGGTTGCGTGAGTTAAAAGGTATTTCAACTTCTTCAGGTAAGCCGTATCACTTCTTTTCTTGTGAAAAATCCAATCCAAACCTGAAAGGCAAAAAATGTAAGTCGGGTCCATTAGAGGTGTTCCCTGATGGTAGTCCTAACTACGAGCCAAGATTCCAAGTGACCAAAACAGAGTATCCATGTATCTGTAAAAAGCCTCTTGTACATACCAAGTACCGCAAAGAACCTGGTGTTTACGAAGAGCGATACAGTTGTGAAGCTGCATCATGTAAACGTTATTTCGACATATTGCCAGATGGATCACCAGATACCCAACTTACAAAATCTCGCACTGGCAACGAAGCCAAGTGTTTTGAGTGTGGCCAGACCATGATTCAGTCTGCATTTAATTTACGTGGTGAACGTAAGTATAAATGGGATTGCTTTAGCTGTGGTGCAAGTGGATACGACAACAACGGTGAGCCAGTTCAACGTGGCAAAAAGAAAGCCAAGTCTAAATCGACCTCTAGAAAAGCTAAATCAAGTAAATAATTGAATAGGTGAATAAATGAGTAATCACGAACCAGATGATATGGACAACATCGGGAAGGAAGCTGAAGAAGCGATCAAAATCCAACCCGATGATGAACATGTAAGTGAGCCTGAACAGCCAGCCAAGACAGCAAAGAAGGGCAAAAAAGTAAACATTGATGAAAACTTTTTTGCTAAGCATAAAAAGCTAATCTTGATTGGCGGTGGTGTTCTTTTCTTTTTGTTATTTGCTGTGGTTATTTTTGGCAATCAAAACATCGAAGTTGAACGTCCACAACAAAGCGATGTTGAACTTGAAGCTCGACTGCAGAGTGAAGTTGCAAGACGAGTAAAAGAAGAAAGTATGAAATTGGCTGCTCAGCGCAATAAAATTATCGACCGTATTAGTCGTAACTTTGACTGTAACGCACCACAAGTATTCTGTCATGCACAAGATACGTCAGAACCGTATTCAACTGTCGTTTCTAGTTTGCAGAACTTCCAATTTCAGCCAGATACGCCGTATGAAGTTTACATTGAAGTCTACCCCTTGAAAGTGGATGCCCAAAACCCACAAACAAGTCAGCGTAAAGGAAGTGTTTGTAGCCCGAACAACGTGCACCTTTTCTTATGCCAAAAAATCGTAATGAAAAATCCTGCGCTTATGGCCAATCAGATCCGCGAACTATATGCGCTACTAACGCCGTCTATGACTTATCGCTTGCAGATCAGCAGTCGTCCAATTACGCCAAGTGACATCGATCTGACATTGATTACTACCGAACTGGACAAAATGAATGCCGATTCTGCAACTGCTAGTGAACCTGAATTGGAGTGTGTACCGCCAGATCCTAAAAAAGATCCTGTTGCGTACAACTTATACGAAACAGGGGGCATGTCTTGTCAAGACATCATGAAGGACTTAGCTGCACGTAAGACAACTGCTCCAGCTGGTCAACCTGGTCAAGCTCAACAAAGTGGTGGTGAACAACCACAACATCCTGATGCATTTGGTACGCCAGTAGCAACACATTAAACATACTAATAAGAAACGGATTGATTTTGGTTAATCCGCTATTAATTGGCTTTTGGTTGAGAATACTAATTTAAGCATCTGTTTATCAAATAGATCTTAAAAAAATGAAACAATAAAATGCAGATTTATTCTGCATTTTTTAATTTTCACATTACAATAGTTTAAATTCGCAACTTTTAAGCAACCGGGTACGCTATGAACAACCCAACCAAAATTCAAGATCTGCAAGTGGCAGATTTGCCGTCCACGTTTAAGCTGAAGAAAAAACATAAAGAAGAAGTTTTTCTGAAGTACAAAGAGTTGAATGAGGCACTATTCAAAGTAGGGTACATTCCAGTGACGTTCTCAGACTTTGTGCATGCACTTATAGAAACTGGCGTAAAGGGATTTTCTGTCGAAGAATATGTCAACGCTCAATTAAACTCTTAATTTTAGAACTCTAATTATTTTTTTGATGTCAAAAAAAATGGACCACATTCGTAATCCATTCCTTTATTTTCTTTAACGATTAACTTTCTATTTTGGTACCACACTGAGGGCAAAACAGCATATTGTCCTGAAGTGGTTCACCACATTTCACACAAAACATATTCTTTTTCGGTTTGATGATCACGGGTACTTGATCTGATAGATCCTGACTGTGTGTTTCAGGGTTATTCATCAATCCAAGATGTGTACCATGTGTTCTTGGTGAGCTTTTATTAATTGCGCTATTCATCTGGTTCATAGATGACATGCGGTTAATATCTGCTTCAGACGTTGGGGCAACCACAATGCTTTGGCTTTTGGCAAAGTCGGTTAAATGCTCTTTCAGTACAACAGCATCATCAGTACAAGCAGTCATGCTCAAGATCGCACGGTTTTGATATTTACCGAAGGTCGTTGTGCTAATTTCAGCGTACCAGACACGTAACGTCATGGTTTCAACATTGATGACTTCTTTTTGTGATTTCACGCTGTCGTCAAGGTAACGGCCAAAGTTAATTTGAGACAATTGATAGCTACCTTTAGCCTCAACCCATATTAGTTTTGATACAAAGTCAAAACGGCTCCATAGGTAATTACCGTGCTCAAAACAAAACTTCCCTAAGATCCACATCGATACACCAAAGAAACCATAAGTGAAGACGCTAAAATCCAGATAGCTTCCGTTATATAGACCTTTGGCAAAAATAGTCATTAAAACGACTGAAGCAATAAAACTTAACAATCCAAAACTATTGAGGATGGCTAACCAGCGATACTTTTCTTCTTTGAAGCATGAGCTCAATGTCATATCACGAAGGGTATTGATTGGCACTGGTTGAGTTTCTTCTAAGATCTCACCCTCAAAAGCACCGTTTTTACTGCGAGAGTTGATAACTGGCAACTGGCGTGAATAGATTCTGTTAGGAATAGCACTTTCCCAATTCTTTTGTAGATGGCGTTCAAGTTCATCAAACAATTGCATTGGTTGGCAATTCATACTCAAACTATCCTGAACGACTCCAGCACTGGCTTGTGGTGGCTGTTTTACCATTTGAGCAATCACGGCCAAGAAGAATATCGCAATCGCAATCAGCGCTGCAATTAACGTAAAAATTGCTTTATCCATGCTTGGCAACCAAATAGGTGCAACTGCATGTTGGGTAAGGATAGGAACCAATACAGGTCCAAGAATGGCGACTAAAACCAAACCAATGACTTTAGATAAACCAATTTCTTGTGCACCTGAGTTCGGATTAGCCATAGGACGCAATAAAACAATCAAAATAATGGCGTTGTAAACAATCCCAAGCCAAGCACCTGTATTGGGTGATGCACCCACATACGCGATTAGAGCACTCACTAAGGTAATCAGAAAAACAATCGCATTTTGAAATTGAGCTTCTGCAGCGTTACGGATGAATAATGGCGAAAAAATAAGATTAGGGAACAGTGAATATAGAATCCCGTTCACTGAGCCTTTTGGTTCTTCATAAATCAAAGCGCTTTGGCGTAGGATCTCTTTAATATCGGTTGCACCAGGATAAGCACCAGTTTCTTGAATGGATAACTCCTGTGCAAGTCCGGCTGGTTGATCACGACCAAAGTAGAACTTTAGGTTTGATAAGCCTGTGGTCAGCAGTAGAGCGCCATAACTGAACATTGCTAGACCAACTATAAGCGGTGGTAGTGCAACAAATACACCGTTACTGAATAGACCTTTTGCACTGAAAATTAAGCTTAGGCCAGCCAGCATAAAAACGATGGCACCGATCACTTTAAAAATGTTTTCTATTCGGTAGGGATTAGGGAATTCAAACCGCTTATCTTGCGAGTTATATTCATATGCCATTTTTAATACTCCTTAACGCATTTATCTAATTACGTTTTAACTGGTTAATTATAACTAAGTCGTGGGGTATAAAGTTTTTTTAGTTAAAATGAATCACTGTTTTAGTTAAGTTTTAATAAGGGAATTTAAAAAGTATTTTAAAGGCGCATTAAAAAAGGGGATAACGAATCCCCTTTAAAGATGTACCAAGCTTATGTGCTGTTATTTGTTTTGATCTGCTTGTTTTTGAGCATCTGCAGCTGCAGCGTTCAGCATAGAAGACATATCATTTGGCTCGTCCTCTTTTGGTGGATTTTGTTCTGCAGTTTTTTGATGTGCATCAAAATCGTGGCCCTCAACTTTTGAAGGTTTTTCATTATCGACATAAGCTTCACGCGCTGCTTGTAGGTCTGCAGATGGATCTACTTTGTCAATTTGTTCATCTGGTTGAATAGGTTTTGATTGAGATGTTGATTCTTCTTTTTTACTACAACCAACTAAAACCAAACCTACAGATAATAAGCCAGTTAATAATAGAGTTTTGAATGACATTTAATCGCCTCCAGCGAAACATAAGCAAAGGTATAGTCACATATACTTATAATGTATATACCAAAATTTAACTAAAACTAGTCCGTTGTATAACGTGACCTTTATAAAAACGGTTTAAGTATATACCAATTGCAAATTTTCTTGTTATCGGCTGAAAGCTAATAGACTAGGCTATCGCTTAACGACACTATATAATGGCAAAAAAAAACCACCTTTTACGGTGGTTTCACTAGTTTTAAAGATTAAATCTCTTTAAGGTCTAGATTTTGTTCGCAATAACTACGTACAGCTTCTTTATCTGAAGGATCTAAACCCTTTTCAATCATTTCTTCACGTAACCATTTAATTACTTGACCGCGACCAGCCCAACGTAAGCTGTTGTTTTCACGGTGAACCCATTCATGCGTTAGCTTACGTTTTTGACGTCTTACAGGCTCAACTTTTGTGGTATCAATGTGGTTGTTTTTTAGATATTCACTAAGTGTATGGATGTCCACAACACCATCGGCAGTAATTTTTTCTGAAATGATTGCATTAATGGCACTAACAGCATCGTGAAAAGCTTTATTTTCTTTAACGACTAGTTGTTGTTGAAGTTCTTCAATATAATTCTGAAGTTCAACGGGTGACATTTGAGCAACATTTTCTGGTTTTGATACATTTAACATGTCATTAGTTCCAGTATTGCGAGTTAAGTTGTTCATGATTAAACCTTTAGAAATATATTTGAAAATTAATTCAAAATATCTCTTACGACAAAACCATTTTTACACATTTACATTATTAAAATCAATTAGAGTTAATCGTATTTATACCTAAATATACCTTGAAATGGTTTTTCTTATAACTTTTATGTCTGGAATTTCCTTAAACCTAATGACAGGAATGCCAGCACTCTTCAAAAGCTCGTCACGCCTTTTATCTTTATCCTGGGTATATTTATGATAATGCCCATCAAGCTCAATAGATAATATAGGATTGTAGTCTTCATCAACAATCAAATAGTCCACGTAAAGCCTAGAAAACTGATTTCGGGTACTTATGTTTTGCGTGGTCATAAAAGCACTCATGCTTACTTGCACCAAAATGTTGCGTGATGGAATGACCTGTTCTAGTGCATCAAGCATTATAATCTCGTCTTTTGTAAGGACTTTTTTAGATACAAGCTCCTGATTCTTTTGAGGCTTACGATAGCCTTTTTTTGAATTCTTTTTGGCTTTAGTTTTAGGTTTGCGAAATACGCCACATAAAGCAAAAACTAACTTATACACTATATAAAACAATAATGAATAAATTATAGACTTTAACAAAAAGGAATTTAAAATCGTTTCCATAAACCTAATACACAACAAATTTTAAAGGGTGCTTAAACTTCTTAAACATATTAGATAGTTTTAACGGTGATTGATACGAATTAACTAAAAATGTTTAAGGACTATTAGTGATGCAATGTTAAAAATAGTATAATCTTGTAAAGACAGCTTAGAGCCAGTTTAAGAAGTAAAACTGGTTCTCACAAATAACACCGACTATTTCACTGGAAAAGTTTAAAATGGTATTTAATAAACGTACTTTAGCTTTACTGATTGGTTCAATCTCGCTATCAGCACACCTCTATGCCAATAACACAACCGTTAAAGTCTCACAAACTCCAATTGTATCATCTTCACCAATTCCATTAGTTAAAGCGAATGCAATTGAACAATACTATGTCAATGTTAAACATCGCTTTAATGGTGCGGAATTTGAACAACCGCCTCGTAAAATTAAGAGCATTAAACTTAACTTGAATGTTATTAATAACGGGGAAGTGGTTTTAACGGCGCACGAAGCTGATAAATCCAAACTGGAAGACTATTTACAGCAAAACCCTAAAAACTCGGAACTATTGGCCAGTTACGTTGCTCGTATGATCAATTACAACCACGGCTATACGGTTCCTGAAAACAAGGGTAAATACAGTAAGTATGCAAGTACGACTGTATATGAAGCTCTTCTTGATGAATTGAACTATAACTTCGCAACTACGCCAGTAGTATCAGTAGATAGCTATGCAAGCCAACAACAGCTTGAAGCTGTTTATCTATACATCCTTTCTCGTTTAGATCCACAAGAAAAAGCGGTATTTTGGCAATTTGTGAACACATACAAAGTAGGGGATAAGATTGAGATCCCTGAAGGTACTGTAATAGCAGATGTCTTGAACACTTATAAAATCCAATTGAATTTTAAAGCGCCTTAATCACTAAACAGGTAAGGAATATTTACATCACTAAACAGGTATAAAAAAAGCCTACATTGTAGGCTTTAGTTCAGAATATTTTGTAATGTAGCAAAGCACCTAAGAAAGTAAGGAACGAGCCTACTATCAACAATTCATAACTTAAGTGTTTTTTTGCAAGACGTTTGCCTAATGGACCAATTTGGAATTTTGCCAGACCTATAAACAAAAAATGAGTTGCAATAAAAGGCATACCGATCAACAAAGTTTTTTTGCTCACCACAATCATATAGATTGAAAATAAGACTAGTAGAAGAAGTGCTGCACAAAAGATAAAATCCACTGATTTCTTGTTCATTACAGTATTCATTTATACTACCAACCTATTATTGGTAGTAATTTACAGATGTTATCTCTTTCTGTAAATTCCACTTTTTATTCATTCAACTCATCCTTAGATATACATAAACTTGCTATACGAGTTTTTCTTAAAACTTAAGTTTTATTACTCATTCCGTATAGCCTTAAACTTTACTGAATTAAGTCGTCAACGGCTTCACCAAGGTAAATTGGATCGTATTGCTTATACAAATAGTTTTCCAGAATTGGTAAATCTGGTGCTAAAACCATTCGCGAAATTTTAGGACGATCTTCTTCAAGGTTAAGCTTCACATGTACGGCGAAGAAATCAATGTTGTTCGTGATGAAGTCATATTCTTTACGACCAGCACTTTTGAGTTGATCAACCATTTGCGAAAAGAAGCGGTTATTCGTAATAGAGCAATTCAAGAACTCTAACGCATCTTTTTCAGTAACATTAATTTCAATAATGTTATTGAGGAAGGCCAGCTCAGGTTTAATTAAGTTGCCGTTACGGTCTGCAGTTAGACATTTAGTAGAAAAGGTACCAATACCAGCCATACGACCATCATATTTCACAAAACCGTGCTCTTCAGATGCAACTAAGTTTGACGCATGAACGTATAGAGTAGGGTGGTGCCTTGTATTCCACTCTAAATCAATAACGTCAGTTTCATTTTCTGCATAGTGAGATTGTAAAAGGGATCTATTGAGGTTGGTATAGAGGACTTGATCAAGCTCTAATACTTTGCGGCGATATAGCTCAGCGAAGGCAATACCGTACTGAGATAAGATATTACATGTTGTATTGAAGCTATTGCAGTAAATCGCACGGTTATCGTTACCGCCGTCACGATCCTCACTGACCACAATTACATGGTTCCCTAAAACACCATTGATTTTATAAACCACAATTGAGCCTAATGCGAAGTTTTGGGTAAGTAGTTCTTCACCCTCAAATCGTACTGCCGTGCAGTTTTTAATATTTTCTGCGCTTAAAGGATAATTACCCGGTGTGATGGACCACAATGTTGAGACTGGTACAAATAGAGGCTCAATAGAACTACTTAAGTCAACTCGACCAATCGTGATGATGCTTGTGCCGTTAAAACTATCGCCCTTGTGTTCTGCAACGGCTGATGTTCCGATCGTACCTGGTATTTGTGCGTTCTCTGAAGCGCTATTATTTGGTACAACTGATTCTGTCATGAAACAACTCACTAAAAGTTTTGTCTTTGGTTAAAAATACCACATGATAAATAGTATTAAAACTTATACTAGTATTATAAGATGATCTTTAAGATTCATAAAGGTATATTTATGCTAAACCATAAAACCCAAGTTTGTTTTTTTAATAACCTGATTGGACGTTTTTATAAAAACTATTTGATCATAGGTGTTAAAACTTTAAACCTAGATTTTATTTTAGATGTTATTGAATTCCCGACATCAATTGAAGGCTTCAAAAAAGCACCTAAAGTATCAAAAATTAAAATACCTTTTACGCAACTTGCTCAGGATCTTCAACCACAAAATTACCTGGATTTAGTCCAATCTGATGCCAAAAATCTGTATCTGCAGATTGGGCAAGAAAGACGTTATATTCACGGCGAACAAACTAATTTTTCATATGCTACATCGGTGTTTCAGCAGATCGGTGATGATGAAGTGCGCCAGCTTGAGGCTTTGAACTTTGCACTGAAGCTCCAAAGCATTACTAATGGTATTCAGCAGCATACAACAGCGATTAAGACATATATCGAGCTAAAGCCTTTACGATATGCGTTTAGCTTAGATACGTTTATAAGTGCAACTGCAGATCTAGATCAACCTTTCGATACTCGTGAAGCGCTTTCTGGCCATATCGCTAACCATTGGGAAAAATGGGTTAAAGCAAACAATATCACCAGTGAAAGTTCTTATGATGCGGTGCTATTAAATGCCGATAAATTAATACTGATTCGAGTCGGTATTCACTCATTCTCAGTGAAGATTACAGACCTTGAAGTGGCTGACGGCATTATCTATGCTACTCTTTGTGATTTAGAGCTCTTACAGGGGCTTCTACCAACGTTCTTTGATGGTATGCCTTGCCGTATTACTGCATATGCCGATATGAACATTCAATATGCTGTATCGCAATATAAGACTTGGCTATCAAGCCAAAACCTGAAGAAGATCCAGTACGTTCGCAAACAAGGTATTGAGAAGTACTTGCGTAAAAAATTAGAAGATGAAAGTGACTTAATCGGTAACGCGCAACTTGCCAAAACCCTAATGAATACCAGCTATACAGAACAAACAGTCTCATTTTTTTCTGACGCTTGGGGATTATCGTACGCAAACCATTTTGAGAAGAAAATTCGTCATGCTTTTGATCTGGTCATACAGGCTTTGGATCATGAAGGGATCTCATTAGAGCAGCTGCAGTTCATCAATAGCCTAACAAAAGGGGCAATTGAGAATGCTATTAACGAGATGCTGAGCAAGACTGGTTCGCCGTTAAACGTGGTACCAACACTCACTCAAGAATTACTGTTAATTTGCGATGAATTCAATGCCAAAAAACTCAACATATCAAGTGAGCTCTTGGATGCAATCACTCAGTTTGCAGAACAATATACAGTATCACCACTGTTGGCCATTAAGCGTGATAGCGCCGTGTATTTGCTGTATGAACCATTAGATGCCGATAATCAGTTAATTGATTATGAGTGGTTTTCTACTGCGGTATATACCAAAAATCAGTTTGTGCCTGAAGCCGATGAACAACATAAAACAAATGTAGCGGATCTTCTTAAATCGGTTGAAGTACTGCATGTATTCAAGCCGAATATCCTGTCGTGGACCAATGGCAAGGTATTTGAAACGCCAGAAGAAAAGAAAAATGCTTTTATGTTATGTCTCACACCTAAAGCATTTGAAAATCAAATAGAATTCTTACGCACTAAGAACGCAATACCAGGATATTTTAAAAACCTGATTACATCCTTAGGTGGTTTAAATACAGTGGCCACGGAACAAGATAAATACGGTGTATTTTTGATTGAGTCGATCGCTAAAAATTCGACTGGTTTTGCATATCAAGGACAACTCTTTCCTATCGATCAAAATGCCCAAATTGACTTAGATCAATGCTCAAATTTAACGCTTAATTCTAAACTACTACCAAAAAACTACCTGACCTTTAAAAGACTAATGAGATTAAGCGATAGTTTAACGAATGGCGTTAAATAGGTTTAAGGAATATTATTATTTTTACTTTAAGTTTAAATAGTGGTTTTTTAAATGCACAAAAATAAAGTATTATAGCTTCAAACTTAAAACCCTTTTTAAAGTTATACAGAGAATACTGAATGAAACTATTAAAAACTGCGATGGTGGGTATCCTTGGTACTGTATTAGCGCATACAGCTTTCGCATTTGAGGATGAAACTACCCCAACACCGAACTTTAAGGAAGCGTATGTAGGACTTTTAACGCCATCTAAAAGCTTTAATGTTGTTGCTGGTGGTCTTACACCTGAGATTAGCGAATACAAACTGTCTGATAGCTATTTTGAAAACAATTCAAATCAGCGTTATAAAGCGACAGCTCACCTTTACCAGCAAATGAATACTCAGCAACGTGCGATGTATATATTGCTTCAACATACAGCGTACTTAAACGATATTTTCTATCCTCAACGTAATCCGCTGACCAATCTGAACGTATCTGACGAACAATTAAATGTAGAGCCGGTACTTAAAAAGCTCCAGTCATTCCGTACTGATAATGGCCTGGTTGAAAAAGTTGTAGACCGTGAAACGATGCTCCAAGCATTAAAAGCACATTATGACTATTACATGCGTGACCAGTTCACCGTGCGTTTTTATGGCAAAAACCAAAATACCTTTACTTATGGCATAGATAACTTTTCAGGTTTAAAAATTCGTTCGGTAGAAGGGAATATTCGCATTGTCGATCGCAAAACAGGTACATTGTTGGGTGATTCAATGATTAAGTTAAACCACTGGATTCCATCTAACCGTGCCAGAGAGCGCCGTACTATTGATTTACCGTCTACCATGCCTGAATGGAAAGACGTAGACATTAAAGATCTTGCAATCAAATTCCAACCAACTGCAATCACAACCATGCAAGGTAAACGCATTGATATTAATAAGATCTATAAGTACAACACTGAAAAATTTAATTTCTAATGCATCAAGCGGTCTATCTCGACCGCTATTTTTTTTTGCTTCTGTACAATTATTAACCGTAGCCTAAGCAAAAGTTATAAGTTACTTTTTCCACGAATCAAATTAAGGTTGAACCTATGAAAAAAGCTCTCCTATCAATTGCCAGTGTAATCATGGTCGGAGGATGCTCAGAAATTCCGAATGATATGTCGCATATCGATGTTTTTTCTTCCGATCGCTACCTATCGACAGCATATGAATTTAATAATCTGGTTGATGATGCATTCAAATACCCATATTCAAACATCCCATTTTTAATGGTTACGGAAGGGTGGAGTATCAGTGGTCCAAAACAACCTATATCGCAAATTATATACAGTTGCTTATCTTCTAATGAAGTGGAATTGGTGACAAAAATCAAGCCATTTATGCCCGAAGTGACCTACATCAAAACACCTGAAAACCAGGTGAAAAATTGCATCATTAAACATTCAAATGACTCAATTAATGCTGCAGCGTTGAATGACCTTAAAGCGTTCAATTTATTCCAAAAATATGCAGACAATCCATTTTTACGCAAAATTGTGGATGCAGCGAAAGCAGATGGCAAAATATCAGTAAAAGAATATATGGATATTGTGCAAATTGTCATAAAATTAAGTAAGGCTGATGAACAGGTTCAGCTAGAGAAAACTATCCAAGAGCTTTAAGTAATCATATGTCGGAAAATCTATCCATGCATAGCATGACGAACGAAGAATTGATTCAAGAATGGCTTGATAGCCTGAAGCTTGAAAACAAATCCGACATGACGATTAATGAATACAAAAAGTGCATACTTTTGATGTTGGAAATGCCTTTTTTTAAAGGCAAACATCTCTTGGATCTCAACCGTGAATATATCTCTTTATTTCGATTACACCGGGCAGATGTGGATGCTGTTTCCGCACGAACACTGAATAAAAACTTATCTGGCATCAAAAATTTTCTGAGCTATTGCTTGCGAAGAAAATACATACTGGAAAACTTCTTTACTGATATTCAGGTGAAGTACAAAAATAATTCCTTACCGCGACCAATCGCCGTGGACACATTGAATGAGATCCTTGATAACAAGGCTCCATTAAATCCTAAATACAACAACCAAAAATTAAGAGATCTAGCAGCTGCAGAAATTGCATATTCTGGCGGTTTGCGTATTTCTGAATTACACGCCATCAAATTGAGTGACATTAGCCTCAGTACTTTGCAACTCAAAGTATTGGGTAAAGGGAACAGGGAACGTATTGTATTTTTAGGAAAGAAAGCATTAGAAGCACTTTCTACATGGCTTTTGATTCGTAATAAGTGGATCTCTAAAGCTGGAGTAGAAGACTGCGGATATTTGTTTATTGCACCATCTGGTAAGCACATTGCTAAAAACCATTTAGGCGCATGTATGACGGCGCTATTGAAAGCTCATGGCTCAGGTAATATCGGTAGTACACATGCCTTAAGACATAGCTTTGCATCGCATATGTATAACAAAACAAAAGACATTCGTTCTGTTCAGGAAATGTTAGGCCATAAGTCGCTTGCATCTACTCAAGTATATATTCTTGTCGATCACGAGACGTTGATTGAATCCTACAAAGATGCACACCCACGCGCCAGAGCGAACCAAGATTAATAATTGATTCGCTTCTTGTACTTATAAAGATATATCGTAAACTATCGAAATAATTAACTTTTGATGGTACCGGTAATGGCTAAGACTACAGATGTTAAAAAACAGAAACTTTCATATGTTGGCTTATCTGTAATTGAGTGTTTTGAAGAAGCTGGTTTAGATGATGTCTATATCAATGAAAAAATTGAAGAGTTTTCAGACCTAAAAAACTATGCTTCATTACATAAGGCATTAAGAATACTTGATGACGGCAACATGGCCCGTTTAGCAAAAAAATTAGAGGTTTCAGTCGATATGCTCAATGCGACATTGGCTGTGCTGAATAAAATATAAAAACGGATTGAACCAACCCATGAATGCAAATGAGCTTTATGAAAAGTTACAGCAAATTGGTAAGCCACTGGTCCACGTAGAAAGCCTCGTATCTACAATGCAGTTGGAAATTCCTGTTGAAGAGATTGAAAAACACATTGAACTTTTCGGGGTTAATTTTTTACTGGTAGAAGTTGTTCGATATACCTTTGACGGTTTTCTATCTCCAGAGTACCAACACTATATAGACAAATTCATTGCAGAAAATGAACTGGATGAAGATGTCATTTTGAATATCAGAAATAAAACATCATCAGATATAGGCCTGGTTAATGTTGGCTTTAATCTAAATGGTTGCATCCTTGGCTTAACCCATACGGATGAATGGATGGAACATTTATTCCACTTGGTTAAGTTCATTACTGACAGTGAAAAACGCGAGAAAAGTAGGAACTTTTGGTCTGAACAAGACAAAATCAAGGAACAAAAAGTTTTAGAAAAACAAGCCAAAGAAAAAGAAAGGGAAGTGATGATCCAACAGGTAGAGGATCTCACTAATACCGATGATTTTAAATTATGCAAAACGAAGGGTGAAATATTGTTGTTTTGGGAAAAGAACATTCCTGACCTATACAAAACTCTATCCAGAACTTTTATGGAAACAATGTCTAAGAAATATATCTCTATATTGCGTGGCTCATGAAGTGATACGATATGAGGAAGAACAACGAGTAGTGCATAAATCAGCGTTCTTGAACAACGCAAACAACAATAAAAATTAGTACTCAGCATTCACCAAAGTTTTGTATTGAGAATATTTCGTCAAATTTACTGTGTCACGTACTTGGCCATATTGAATACTGCCTAGATCTGAGTAGGTAAGGTTTTTCTTTTGAGATACTGCAACCAATAATTCATAGTTATTTCTTTGATTGAGTTCAATTGCTGAAGCGATATTTTTGTCATGGCTCACTTGAGAAATAATGCTTTGGATCTCCTTTCTATCTGAAGCAGATACATCCAATGTAGTTAAATAAAATCCGATCGATAGAAATATTGTGGCGGTTAAAGTGAATAGGGATGCACCAGTAAGATAAACGGCGCGTAGAGTTCTATACTTTGTATAAACCACAACTGAAGATATGCAGATTGTCAAACATAGCGCAAGAATAACGGCATGTTGGTCTAGATAATCTGAGAAAAGCATTGTAAAGCCTGAAGCACAAAAACATGTTATATCACTTAGCTACCAAGCCATTTGTAGTATTTGAGACTTATCGTATATATGAAATATAAATAGCAAACCTTTGGTATATACTGAATCGGTTTAAAGTGCTGAAACAATAGGCTTTAGAAATAAAATACTAGTCAAAATGTGAATAATCAGGGGGTACACATGGGGCAAGCTAAGCAAAGAGGTACAGCTCAAGAACGTGCTGAAAGTGCAATTCAAAGTACGATTGATGCAACCTTGGCAAAGATTAAGACCGTACTTGATGGATACTATCAAGACATGCCGAATAACTTCTCGCAAGCTGAAAATTACTTTACTGGATATGTCGCTGCATTTGATATTAAAGATGGGATGGAACTTGAAGGTAAAGAGTCTGAATGGGCTTATGATGGTTTACCTACGCCTACCGCTTTACTCAAACTCGTTGAAACTGAGTTAAACGAAGTGATACGTGAAGATAAAGAGTTTTTGGATGACTTTGATCCTGAAATGTATATTGAAGAACTAGGCGAAAACTTGATGTTCTTCCGCTATATAGGTGCTTCTAGTTTCGATACGCCAGATGATGTTTTGCATAATATTCAAACAGTGTCATTTTGGGCGCCACACTTGGTCATGATTAATGGCGTATGGCATAACACTTATGATGCTGGTGCGGTCAATGATGATGGTGAAACGGTCGGCATAAGATTCTAATTCTAGAGGGGTGCATATTGATTACTGCAGCATGCACCTTATTGGTTTAAACATTGCTGTATCGACTGAGCAATATTTTCAGATATTTTCCAGATTACTTTCTGATTAGATAAGCGATTTGCTTCTTCAGGATTGGCAATCACGCCGATCTCAATTAAAACCGCCGGCTTTTGTGATTTCTTCAGGACCACTAGATTGTCATATTGATATACGCCATTTGAGGTCAAAAGCTTTTTGTTTTCACCTGGTATATTCATGCCATGGTAAGTAGAAGGGCTTTCACCAATTGATTTTAGGTTCTGGCCAATGAGATTGGCGCATTTCAAACTTTTTCCGTATTCTGGATTTTTCTTTGATACAAAAATTGAAAAACCCTTGAGTTGATTCTTGTACTTGGTCAGCTCAGTAGGTATTGAGTCGTGGTGCACCGAAATAAAAAGATTAGCATTAGGGTATCTGGTCGCACGTTGAACCAGTGAGACTTTATCTTCATTCACTGAAGATCTGAGCACTTGGACATGACGCGATTTAAGAAAGTATTCAATAGAATTGACCATGCTTAGGTTGTAAGTGTATTCAGGATAGCCGTTAGCTGCAGTAGATCCAGCTTGTTTTGGTGAATGGCCAACATCAAGTACTACTGAATTTTCAGCAAAGATAGATTGTGTAATGATTGACATTGCTAATATCGATATACATTTTAGCTTTAGCACAATTAAAACCCTTTAAGCTATTATTAGGATTTTAAGTATATTAAATTTAAAAAAAATTAAAAGGTTTAAAGGGTTTTGTTGAAATGATTTAAGATGGTTTTAAGATGGTTTTAAAGTACTTATCATGAGGGATCTAAATACAATTTTGGATATAAAATTTATACATCGACTGTTCACTCAGTTTGTAGAACATCACCCACGACCATTGAGTATTCACTTCCTGAAAGGCACCTATATAGATGAATTAGAGGGGTATAAGTCTAAATGGCTCGTTCGGTCTATTCAGCGTCTTATTAAAAATTGGGTCCAATTAGGGATGATAGAGGATCTAGGGCGTTCTACTTGTCGTTCAGCTAAATATTATAGATTAAGTAAGTATGGTGAGCTGTTCCTTAAAATATATAGAACGAATGCTAATGTTAACTTTTATGACAATCCTAAGTTTAAGACATTAAAAAAAGATATTTCATATCGTTATTTTACATTTACATATTTTGCAATTTGCCAAAACAAATCCTTTAAATTGTCAGATCTGCAAAAACTTGGTGACTGCCTGAATTACCACATTCACGGACGTTCTTGGCAGCGTAATATTAATTTGTTCATTGAAGCTGGAATTATTTCATGTGAACGTCAATGTTCATCAGAAAGTTATAATTATCATGTAATCAAAGCATCCATCCATGCATTTGTGAAATCAGAACCCATTGAACGCATTGAGTTTGAAAAAAACTTGCTGAACTTAGGTATCGTGAACAATTATGAAAAATATATAGACTACAATAATTTGTTGTTTCACGTTTTGTTTAGCAAATGGGTTAACAGTCCACTTGAGTTTGGATATTTTGTCGATCAAAACTTTTACGGTGCCAGCTAAGCTCACTCAAAACATCTACGGTGTAATACACCGTAAAAAAGAATTGCACCTGGTACTTGCCACTAAAAAAATGACAGTGAATGACATTTTGAGAGAAAAAAATTGTGGGGTAGTGCCTTTTCTACTCCTTTGAGAATTATAATTATGACAATTCCGATACACCTAACAATAACTTCATATTTTTCTTTCTTGAACTAAGATTCAATAACTTAACTAATTTCTATTTCAATCATAAAATATGATATGTTGACCTTAAGAATAATTCATAAACTTTACTATGTTTGCTTTAAAAACAATTCATTTAGAAAAGAAAGTCTCAAACGAAAATCAAATTATTCTTTTATTTGATTTAGATTCATTCTGTCCATGTATGTACCCTATGCTGTACACCATGAAATTTCTTAGATTTCAAAGTATCTCTACGCAGCATGCAGATTTAATCGCAATAAAATTTTGGTATGAATTTTGGTTTGAAAAGTTTGCCACGTCCTTTTGTGAGTCGTTCTATTCGACATCCTATAATTTTGAGATCATTCAATGTGAAATTGATAATTTCATTGTTTACTTAGAAAATAATAAAAAACTTGAAAGTAATCTTATACGGCTAAGCAATTCAGAACATATTAATTACACAACAATTGGTCATAGAGTTAGATCCTTCTTAAAGTTTTACAACTTCTTGATTAATGAATACTTAAGCATGCAATCACAGCCACAACTTACGTTGAAGGAAATTCAAAAAATTAAAGAAAACTTGAATAAATATATGACAATAAAGAAAAAAATTATAAATAATTTTTCAAAAGCCAATAAGACAATTAAAAGTGAGATAAATCATAATTTTAAGAGCATGAATCAGGAAATGATTAAAGGATTGTATTCAGTCATTTCACCAAGTAACTCTAATAAATACAATGAATTAAATCCTTTTAGATCTAAAAATGTACAACTCAGAAACTTTCTGATCATACATCTCATGCTCAACTATGGTCTTAGAATTGGTGAGCTTATGCTACTAACAACCAACTCTATTAAAAAATCAATTCAGAATCATAGTTTTAGTTTAATTATTACAAATACAGATGATGAGTTCGATGATCGATCAAAAAAGCCAAAAATCAAAAATGAATATTCGTACCGAGTAATTAAACTGCAGGAACGAGACTACAGAATTCTTCAAATCTATATAAATGAAATCCGAAAAGAAATTCCTTCACATATCTTATTTACATCCTTAAAGCCTCCCTATTCTGCTTTAAGTTTTCTAATAAAAGATCTAAATACGTATCTTTCATCAATTGAGATTCATTGTTATTCAATATATTGTAGGTTGAAAGTATCAAATGTGAAAGTTGAGGATCAGAACGTAGGGTTGATTCGATAGCAAGTTCGATAGGCTCATTAAATATTCCTTCATAGCTTTTTTTTAACCATGCTGGATCTAAATGCATCATTTTATAAGTGAAGCCGAGAGGATCTGGTGCATTACCATCATGAACTTCTTCAGGTTCAAGCATGAAAGTTTGACCTTGATAGCTATCAATAATTTTTTTTCTACAATTGAATTGTTGATGTCCTAACTCTGTTACCCCTATAAGATAACTTGAGTGTAGATGAGGATCGTATGCAAAGCCTTTGAAGTGGGCATGAATTAGTTCTATACCTGTAGACTTATCCTGTGTGACATTGACCCAATTGCTCATATTTACTTAATTAGTCCTAATGGATTTAGCTTATCAAAAATTATCTAATGAAGAAATTCTAAAATTAACATAATACACCTTATACAAAATGCCCTTGTAAGCCCTTAATCAAGGGCATTTTTAGTCTCTACTTAACATAAAATTTTGGTGGTGCTTCAAAAAGTATGCTGCCTTTAAATGAAGCCATTATTGATGTAAAAGAAAAGAAGGCTAAATCAAAAGCTTTAAAATGGTTTTCAAGCTTTTTTGAAAAATTACAGCTTCTTCTGAAGCTACGCCTAATTCTATGCCTTATTTTGCAATTATTGCCTTCAATACCTACAGTAAAAAATTTACCAATACTTTGCTTACCATTTTTAAAAGCAGTGATGAAACTGTCCCAATGATCACTTGCAATTCGGGTGTAGTGAATATCTAATTGTTTAAGCTTTGTCTTCAATTGTTAGACTGTAGCTAAATCTCGTTTACCCCAAACATAAGCAACAATTTCACCTGTTTCTCGATGATAGGCGTAAATAAGCCATTGTTTATTCTTTTTATTTCCAACAAAATTCCAGAACTCATCTACTTCGAGAGATTCATAATGACTTTGCTGAGGCTGAATTTCATAGGTTGATTCAGTTAAAGTACGTAAAACTTTACCGATACTGATGC
>NZ_JBSXNI010000034.1:0-91964 GCF_056857555.1 Acinetobacter sp. L-24
GGCACTACTGCCACTATGATTGATGGGGCTTTCTTCCAGGACGAAGTCGAAGAGCGCAAGATCATGGCGGTGCCGATGGTATTCCAGGACAACCAGCATATCGGTCAGGGTCGTATGACGCTGGAAGAAATCATTGCCAAGCTGGATAGCAATGCAGCCGCGAAAGATGCGGAAAAGCTGAATGCCAAAGATGCCTTTGATGTCCTGGTGATCGGTGGTGGTCCTGCAGGGAATACTTCAGCCATCTATGCAGCACGTAAAGGCATTAAAACCGGGATCGTGGCTGAACGCATGGGCGGTCAGGTCATGGATACCATGGACATTGAAAACTTTACGTCTGTACAGAAAACTCAAGGTCCGAAGTTTGCAGCGGAAATGGAAGCCCACGTGCGTGAATACGGGGTCGACATCATGAACCTGCAACGCGTGTCTAACATCAAAGGTGCGGATGAAACGGCCAACGGTCTGGTTGAAGTGACCTTGGAAAACGGGGCAAAACTTGAATCAAAAACCGTGATTCTGTCGACCGGTGCACGCTGGAGAGAGATGAATGTTCCAGGTGAGCAGGAATACAAAACCCGTGGTGTAGCCTACTGCCCGCACTGTGATGGTCCACTGTTCAAAGGCAAACGTGTTGCTGTGATTGGTGGCGGTAACTCAGGTGTTGAAGCCGCGATTGACCTGGCAGGGATTGTAGAACATGTCACGCTGGTGGAATTTGATACTAAGTTGCGTGCGGATCAGGTGCTGCAAGACAAACTCAACAGTTTGCCAAACACTACGGTGATCAAGAATGCCCTCTCGACTGAAGTACTGGGCGATGGCTCACAGGTGACCGGCCTGAAATATAAAGACCGTGCCACCGATGAAGAGCATGTGGTTGAGCTGGCGGGGATCTTCGTGCAAATCGGTTTGTTGCCAAATACGGACTTCCTGAAAGAAACCCCAGTTGAGCTGACCAACCGTGGCGAGATTGTGATTAATGACCGCAACGAAACCAATGTGAAAGGCGTATTTGCTGCAGGTGACTGTACCACTGTACCCTACAAGCAGATCATCATCGCGACCGGTGAAGGTGCCAAGGCGTCATTGTCTGCTTTTGATTACATTATCCGTTCTGGGCAGTAAGTTTTAGACTAGCTCAAATAAAGCCCGTTTGATGCGGGCTTTATTTTTAATTGATTTTGTCATTATCTTTTTAGATTCAACTATATTTTCAAATAATGAATCATTTAATCATTTTCTTGATATGATCTTAGTCATGTAATTAATTTTTATCCTATATAGATACTATGTAATTGTCAGCAATCTCGTCTTGCCAGCCCAGAAAAGCTCTCCTATGATAGAGCAACAAATCATCTTTCATGATCGAAGAATAAAAAGGATAACATCCTGGGAGAAGAAAAATGCAGTATCAATATCATTGTGCCTGCTGTGAAAAAGTAGTCGACTCTACAGAAAAATCATGCTCAAACTGCGGCTCACATCATATTCGCAGCCCTTTTGGTTTCTGGATTTTATGTCTAATCGCCTGTCTCGTTACAGCTATCGTATTTAAAGTGGTGCACTTGTATGTACAGTCCCAACAAGAAGTACCGGCACAACACTCGCTATTGGATGTTTTAAAAGAAGAAGATAAAAGACTTCGCTAAATTTATTCATCTGACAGTAAAGACCTGTTGGTTCAAACAGGTCTTTTTATTAATCTTGAATAATTCAAATAGCGATGCGGAAAATAGCCTCATGAAATCCAGATTTGATTTACAATAGCTGTGGATTTGAATGAGAGATGTGCCATGGTTCAGTTAATTAAAAAAGGTGGATTACGCGAACGTGCTAACCGTAGCCGCAGCTATCAAGGCTCTGAAAATACTGAAACCACCTTAAAGCCTAATCGTTATCAAACGGCGGTTAAAACACCAGACAATTTAGCCTCTCCTTCCCCGACCTCACCAATATCTCCAGCATTAAATGAAGATATACCCCTTAATTCATCAGAATAAGTGCGTCATACCATAACCACAATGCAAATAGCAGAAATAGTCCGCCTGACATCATATCAATGTAACTCCCCGAACGCTGGTACAAGATTTTAATTTTTGGTTGGGAAATCAACAGCATCAATAAAGCAAAGGTGATAAAGGTCTGCAAAGGAATAATCACTGCCAGCTGTGCTTTCAAATAATCGGAAGCAGACGAACTCAAGGCCAGTGAAAATACGCTACTAAAATAGATCAGTGTTTTGGGATTAGAAAGATTGGTCCATAAGCCCAACATAAAATAGTTTTTAGCTTGCACCTGTCCATTTGTATCGTCGTCGGCCTGATGTCTATTTTTAAAGCTATGCACACCACCCTTTAACATGCCCCATCCCATTTTAGCCAGGAACACACCACCGAGCACCATCAATACCTGTTGAATCCATGGAAACTGGTCAATTAACACGGTAAAACCCGCAAGTGTCAGTACTACCCAAACTACAATACCGGCAGAGATCCCAGCAATAACTTTCAGGGCATTCTGGCGTGTAGTGGATGCGGCACTTTTGGCAATGAGCAAAACATCGGGACCGGGACTGAGTTGAGCAACAAAATGCAGGAGACAGATCGTAAAAAGCAGAGACATTAAAATTAAGGTAAATTTATAAAAATATATTATAACGTTTGTTCAAAGACATTAGAAAGTTCCAATAAAAAAACCGAATCATCAGATTCGGCTTAAATAGAGCTTTTTTTTAAATAAAACATTTATTTTGGATTGATATCTTTCATTTCAATTTTTTTCGCCTCAGGTCTCACTTCACGTGCTTCACCATCAATAATGGTGGAATCACCGCGACCTGATTGCTGATTTTGCATATCCTGCATTTGACGCATCATCTCGGCAAATGGATTTTGGCCTTGTGCCCCACCCATATCGCCCATCATGCCACCCATCATTTTTTCCATCATGAGTTGTTGACGTTTTATCATCGCTTTCATCATGGCAGCCTTAAAGACCTGCTGAACCGCTGGAATGAGCATTAATACGGCTAATACATCGGTAATCAATCCAGGAATAAGCAGAAAGAAACCTGCCAGAATTTTAGGTAAATTTCCTGTTAGTGCAGGATCTGCACTCATCTGTCCCATCTGCATTTGCTGCATCTGTGGCATGACACCGGCCGAGTATTTACGGATCAGATTCATACCAATAAAAAATGCGGCTACAAACCAGAAAAATACGTACCACATGCTCCCGACGAGGTCACCCACGCCAATCCAGACAAATACTTCTAGGATTAAGCCTGCAAGGATAATAAGAAATAATTTCATGAAAATTAATCTAATCTCAGTAAAATAAATAATAGGATGCTGGAATCAACTGCTTCATCAGGATCAAGCTTTTTTGATACGCTTATGTAACAATATGGGCATTATTCTATTTTTAAAGTGCGGGCATGTCATTAATTATTGGGATTGACCCCGGTTCTCGTTTAACCGGTTACGGAATTATCGAAAAAGACGGCTCCAAACTGACTTTTGTTGATGCCGGCACCATCAGAACAGAAACAACAGAAATGCCTGAACGTTTAAAACGTATCTTTGCCGGCGTGGAGCGCATTGTAAAATTTTATGGTCCCACTGAAGCTGCGGTAGAACAGGTCTTTATGGCACAAAATCCGGATTCTGCCTTAAAACTCGGTCAGGCCCGTGGTGCTGCTGTTGCGGCACTGGTCAATCTGGATTTGAAAGTCGCTGAATATACTGCGCGCCAGATCAAGCAGTCGGTAGTGGGTTATGGCGCTGCGGATAAAGAACAGGTGCAGATGATGGTGATGAATATTCTAAAACTCAGCATCAAACCGCAGCAGGATGCCGCCGATGCTTTAGCTGCTGCTATTTGTCATGCCCACGCCTCAGGAAGTATGAGTAAAATGGCGGTATTGAATGCGTTGGGCGGTATGGCACGCGGCCGGAGTCGCGTCAGTAGCCGTCGTCGATAAGGTTTAACGCAATATTATAAAGTCTTGAACATCTAGCTCAGATTCCAGATACTCTTGCATAACAGATTTTACAGTTGCACGAGCAGGCCCTTGCCAACTTCGTGCAATCATTTCGCTAAGTTGTGAATCTGTTCCAACAATAACCGCCTCCACCTCACCTGTGCTCAAGTTCTTCACATATCCTTTCAGTCCAAGTGCTTGAGCCTGCTCGGCAAACCAGTAACGGTATCCGACTCCTTGGACTTGGCCTGAAATATTCAGTTTGATGACTGGCACACTATTCTCCTTAGCGATTCACCACCTGATAAATCGCATGCTTCATATCCTGCGCCTGCAAACCTCGTTCGCCATTTTTGGCCAGTTCATCACCTGCAAGTGCATGCAGCGTCACAATTTCATGCAAATGAATTTTTTGTTTAAATTGTGCCTTTAGACTAGCAATCATGCCGGCCAGCACATCTCCCATTCCACCCGTCCCCATACCGGCATTTCCAGCTGTGCATATATAAAGTTTTTCTTCCAGAATCAGGCTGCCTGAACCTTTTAGCACCCATTGTCCCTGATATTTTTGTTGCAGGGCATGAATGGCTGCAATCCGATCCATTTCAACTTCCGCAGTGCTACACGCCAGTAACGTAGCGGCTTCCCCAGGATGCGGAGTCGCATAAGTCTGGGAATTCAAAACTTGAGGCTGCTTGGCCAGAAACCATAAGGCATCCGCATCCAAAACTACCTCCAGATCAGATTGCTGAGTCAGCTCAAACCAAACTGTATATTGTTGCTCTGACCAAGAATCACGACCTAATCCCATGCCAAAACAGACTGCATCGACCTGCTGAATTAGTGCTTGGCGTTGCTCCTGAGTTAAAAGATTGATATCACGCAGCATGATATTCGGTGCACGTGACAAAATCGCAGTATGGTGTTTTGCATCACAGACGATCGTCACTTTACCTGCTCCGGCAGCAAATGCTGCCTCTGCTGCCATGATCACTGCCCCCCCCATATCGGCATGACCACCTACAACCAAGACATGACCATAACTGCCTTTATGACCAAAGGCTTCACGCTTCGGCAATTGAATCTGATGTGATGAAAGACAAGCAATTGGTTGAAGCTCAGTATCTGTCGGGATAGCAGAAATCAGTTCGATCTTGCCCGCATATTCTTTGCCTTGTCCGGTAAACAGTCCTGCCTTAAGCCCTAAACCCGTGAAAGTGTAGTCAGCTTTAATCGCAACAGGCAAAGGCTGGCCGGTATTGGCATCCAATCCACTCGGAATATCAATTGAGATTTTTAATCCAGTTTGCTGATTGATCGTTTGAATAACATTTTGCCAGTCAAAGTCCAGCTGACGGTTCAGACCAATTCCGAATAATGCATCGATATAGACCTCACATTCAGATTGAAAATCAAAATGCGAATAAGGCTGCAAGCCAGCTTGCTGAGCTTCCTGCACAGCCGATGCTAAATCTTTGGAATTACCCAACTCAACTGCATAAATATCAACACTGAAGCCCGCCTGTTTGAGATATTTGGCCACAAGATAGCCATCGCCGGCATTATTACCCTGACCACAGCAGACAGCGATTTTTTTTATTTTTTGCTGGGAAAATAAAGTGATCAGCCGCTGACTAATCCCCCAGGCGACTTGTTGCATTAAACCGTAGGAACTATTTTGCTGTTGAAACCAGCGCTGCTCCCATGCTTGTAGATCACGGCTATGGTAAACTTGTTGCTGCATTTCTTATTCCCTGTCTTTGGTTTATGGCAACTCCCGATTCTCAAGCGCAAATTAAAGTTTATCAACAAGATCCAGCCGAGCTAAAAGCATGGATTAAAGCGCAGGCTTTAGAATTGGGTTTTTCTGATTGTGTCATTGCCAAACCAGATGCTCAAGCAGAATTAGCACGCTTACAGGAATATCTGGATCGTGGTTATCATGGTGACATGAAGTTTCTGGAAGAGAATCTGGAAAAACGTGCCAATCCCGCCTTACTGGTTCCCGGCACACGTAGCATTATCTGTGTGCGTATGGATTATCTGGTCGACGCACCAGAACCACGTTATATCCCTTATGCACCCAACTCTGCCATTATTGCGCGTTATGCTCGTGGCCGGGATTATCATAAAACCATGCGCGGTCGCCTGAAAACCTTGGCGACAAAAATCCGGGGAAAAATCGGAGATTTTGAATCACGTCCTTTTGCGGATTCTGCACCCATTTTTGAAAAATCGCTGGCTGAAAGTGCCGGCATGGGCTGGACAGGTAAACACACCCTGCTGATTCATAAAACATCAGGCTCATTCTTTGTGCTGGGTGAACTGTTTACTTCACTGGAACTGCCCTTTGATGAACCCGCGACCAAACATTGTGGATCCTGTACTGCGTGTATCGACATCTGTCCGACTCAAGCCATTGTCGAGCCTTATATGTTAGATGCTCGCCGCTGTATCGCCTATCTGACCATCGAATATAAAGGCATTATTCCAGAAGATTTGCGACGCGGAATTGGTAACCGGGTTTTTGGTTGTGACGATTGCCAGCTGATATGTCCATGGAACAGTTTTGCCCAAGTGACCTCGATAGAGGATTTTCATCCGCGGCATGGACTGGATCAAGTGAGTTTACTGGATTTATGGCAATGGGATGAAGCCACCTTTTTAAGTGCGACTGAAGGCAGTCCGATACGTCGTACGGGTTATCAAAGCTTTATGCGCAATATCGCCATTGGTTTGGGCAATGCACCCTTTGATGGGCAGATTATTCCGGCCCTTCAGCAACAGCGTGATCAGCATGATGAAATTGTGCAGGTACATATCGATTGGGCGATTCAAGAACAACTGGCAAAATCCAGCTAATTTTCTATCACTATTAAAATATATTTCAACTTTACCTAGATTCACAGTTTCACTTAAAAGCCTTACACACCCTCGTTTCAGACTATGGCATAAATAAAAATAGTCAGAAATGAAGTGGAGGAAAGATGATGTCATCAAAAAATCCAAATCAAGAACTGTTGGAGCAGCTTCAACATGACCAGCAGAAGCAACAACAGCAGCAGCCGCAACATGGCCCGATTAATTCCCCAAAAAACAATCAGCATGAACAGGATGAACGAGTGCTGAACAAGCAGCATCGTGACGATCTGCAAAATCAGAATATTCATGGTGGTCATCGTGAATAAAAATTTGCAGGATTGAATATAATGACAAAGTCCACCCCGTGTGGGCTTTGTTATTTATATAAGGTCATATTTTGCTAGTGAAGCAAAAGCTTATTTTTATTAAGATGAACTGAATGATAAATAAGCATAGACAGGGAAAGAGATGAACAGTAGTGATGCGGTACGTAATGATTGGTCACGTGAAGAAATACAAGCTCTATATCAACAGCCTTTAATGGATTTAGTGTTCCAAGCGCAACAGGTTCATCGTGAACATTTCACTGCGAATACCGTTCAGGTCAGTACCCTGCTCTCGATTAAAACAGGTAAATGCCCTGAAGACTGTAAATACTGCTCACAATCAGCGCATTATGATTCCAAACTGGAAGCTGAAAAACGCATTGCGGTCGATAAAGTGATTCAGGAAGCCAAACAGGCGCTGGCATCAGGCAGTTCACGTTTCTGTATGGGGGCTGCATGGCGCAACCCACATGAACGCGATATGCCTTATGTGCTGGAAATGGTGCGTGAAGTCAAAGCACTCGGTCTGGAAACCTGCATGACACTGGGGATGCTAAATGGATCACAGGCTGAACGCTTGAAAGATGCGGGACTGGATTATTACAACCATAATCTGGATACTTCTCGTGAATACTATTCACATATCATCAGCACGCGTAGCTTTGATGATCGTCTGGATACTCTGGATCATGTACGTCAGGCTGGCATGAAAGTCTGTAGTGGCGGTATTGTGGGTCTGGGCGAAAGCCGTGATGACCGGATTGGTTTGTTATATGAACTTGCAACTCTGGCAATTCATCCTGAATCCGTGCCGATTAATATGTTGGTACCGATTGAAGGTACACCGATGGCAGATGTAGAAAAACTGGATGTGATTGAGTGGATTCGTACCATTGCCGTAGCACGGTTGCTGATGCCAAAAAGTTATATTCGCCTTTCTGCCGGCCGTGAATCCTTAAGCGATTCGGATCAAGCGCTAGCATTTATGGCCGGTGCCAATTCTATTTTCTCTGGCGAAAAACTGCTGACGACTCCCAATACAGCTCAGGGTCGTGATCAGCAACTCTTTGCAAAATTAGGTTTAGTTGCAGAACAGCCAAAACCAAGTGTTCGCAGCTTGGCTACAGATGCAATGGCAAGCTAATCACTATTTAATTTGATGAACTCACAGAAAAGTTATGTGCAGTAATTAAAATACCATAACGGGCATTCAGATAATCTCCGACTCGGATTTGATCTACCCCATTGGCATGATGCACCATCAGCACTTGCGTGACTGCATCATAGCTAAAGGATTCATAACTATCTTGATGCAGGCTGAGCCAGTGCAGGGTATCTGCCAGGCTACTGTCGACGATATAGCTATCTGCATGAAAATCTTTACTCATATGCCTGTTCATCGTGTTGAAATTTCCCTTTAATTTTAACGGAAATTAGCCCATAACAAGCATAAAAAAAGTGAGCCATTGCTCACTTTTCTTGCAAAAACTTTAGTCCTGATTCGTACCGCACTTACGACACTCCCTGTGTTCCCCGATCTCTTGCATTTGCTCATACTCATAAATATGCAAACAAAACAATTTTCTTAAAAGCTGAAGCATCATTGAAACTCCTGTTTAATCATTTTTTTAATACGCTTCTTAAGATATTCCGTCCTGAAACATCATGATTTTTGACTAAAAAATCATCTCATATTAATTAGCATAATTTTTTCAGTTGTAAAATGCATTTCATCTACTTTTCACTTTTTTTGCAGATATTCTTTGAACTACATCACAATTATTTCATAAATATGAACTTTTTTTTTGATTAAAGAGGATGTTTATGGAATTTAGATAACAAAAGTAATATCTGAGGGAGATGCTTTTTTATTAAGCTGGTAACGAAGAATCTTTATTGAAAGGCAAACTAGAAAAGTTCATTATCAGTGGAGGCAACCCATTTTAAGTCCTTCGAGATAAGAACGACGATCAATTAAGTGAATTGCTTACTTCAGATTTCATAATATCCAAAAACAAAAAACCCCTTACGATTAATGCACGTAAGGGGTTGTTTTATATGGTGGGCCCAGACAGACTTGAACTGTCGACCAACGGATTATGAGTCCGCTGCTCTAACCAACTGAGCTATAGGCCCTATATGCTGAAAACTTTATTTATCAATAAGTTCAGGCGTCATGAATACTAGCTAAGATTTTTTGGAAAGACAAGTGCTTTTATAACTGCTTGAACATTTAGGCAGCAATCATGGGCGACTTGTCTTAGTCAAAATTCAGTTACTTAAGACTTCAGTATAGGAGGCATATAGAAAAATGAGATACATGCTGCATCATTTAAGATAAATGAGCCTGTATCTTGAATTTAATCCGGTCTACTAAGCGTAAAACTGATAGATTTAAGGTCTTAGTATATCTATAAGGTATCAAAATTCTTTATTGCTCAGGCAGCAATGTTAAAGGAATAGCCTAGAACTAAAGAAATAGAATGACTAGAATTCAGACTTCATTTCTTCGCCTTTATGTAAATCCTGCTTAATTTCGATCAAAGACCATACAATTATAAGCGCAAAAATCAATAAGGAGACTACGAAGGCTGTCATGTATGTCATACTTTTCAATCTCAGAGTAGAAAGAATAAGAAAATAGAAAAGACCTGTATCAGTCTTCTTCTTCGACAAAAGTCGAATAACTAAAGTGTGCTCTGGATAGTCATTTTTTCATCATTTTAAGACTTTTTTTGTATCTACTAATATTTTTAAGATATTAATATTATTTTATTTATATATATTAACTCTTAATCTTGCAGCTTAAAAAGATGAATAAATCATAGATTTTTACATTATTCGCTGATTTTATTGGAAAGCCTATTGACTGTATGGGCGAACAAGATGAAATTATGCAGTTCTCTACATACAGCTTTTACTTCTCCGTACTTATGCTAAATAAATTCCTTGGCGAATCTGCATTTAAACTTGCAGGTTGGCAATATCATGTCGAACCCGATGTGCTTGAAGATAAACAGGTCATTATTGGGTTTGAACATACCTCAATGATGGATGCGGTACTGTCAATTGCCCTGTTCCAGATTTATGACCTCAAGGTTCATACCTTGATTAAAAAAGAATTATTTAAAGGACCGTTTAAACCGCTATTGAACGCTGTGGGTGGTATTCCGGTTGACCGCAAGGCCAGTAAAGATATCGTGACCCAGATGGTGGAACATTTTCAGAACAATGAAAAGTTCAATCTGGTGATTGCTCCCGAAGCAACACGGGCTAAACAAGGTGAAGCACGCAAACCAATCCGTACCGGTTTCTGGCATATTGCCAAGGCTGCCAATGTACCAATCGTGTTGTTATACGCCAATTCCAGAACCAAGCAAGGTGGCATTCTTGGCAAGATCTATCCGACAGACCTTGCGCATGACCTGGCTTTGATCAAGCAACTATATAAAGACAAGGTTGGCCTGGATATCGTTATTCCAGAATAAGCTTTTTAAAAATAAAAGCACGGACATAATCAGCGATTCTGCTGTTTATGTCCAAGTCATCTGTCCATATAAATGTATAAATAGAATTATAAATCCCCCTATCCTCTTTCTATTTTTCCTCGATATTGCACTTTTTTTGTTTTTATCCTGAAATCTCAAATCCAGGCACTTTTTTTTAAAAAAACGCTTATGGTAGAATTTCGGCATTCTGATAGGCATACAGCCAATCTACAAGGAGCATAGTTCGCATGGCGGGTCATTCCAAGTGGGCCAATATTAAGCATCGCAAAGCAAAACAAGATGCGAGTCGTGGTAAAGTTTTTACCAAATACATTCGTGAATTAACCACTGCTGCAAAGCTTGGTGGTCCAGATACTGCAAGCAACCCTCGTCTACGTGCTGTGGTTGAAAAAGCATTATCAGTGAATATGACACGTGACGTGATCAACCGTGCAATTCAACGTGGTGCTGGTGGCGAAGATAACGACGACCTGAAAGAAGTGACCTACGAAGGTTATGGTGTAGGTGGTGTTGCGGTTATTGTTGAAACCATGACTGACAACTTGAACCGTACTGTGCCTGACGTACGTCATTGCTTCTCTAAAACTGATGGTAACTTAGGCACCAATGGCTCGGTGGCATTCCTGTTCACGAAACGTGGTGAGATCACTTTTGAAGATGTGTCTTTGGAAGATCAAATCATGGAAGTGGCATTAGAAGCAGGTGCTGAAGACATCGAAGTCACTGAAGATGATATCTTGGTCATTACCACACCTGAAGCCTTCGGTGAAGTTCAAGATGCTTTAACTGCTGCAGGTTTAAAATCTGACAATGCTGAAGTAGTGATGAGTCCTTCAACCAAAGCAGAAATCACAGACATCGATCAAGCGAAAAAAATCATGAAAATGATTGATATGCTTGAAGATCTGGATGATGTACAAAACGTTTATACCAACGTTGAATTCTCAGACGCAGTTTTAGCAGAACTTGATGCTTAAATATGTCTGATTCAAAAAACGCACCTTAGGGTGCGTTTTTTTATGGCTGTCCACCAACCTAGCTTTGATTAAACTTTATTGAGTAATCCGCTACAGTTAAAGACATTATATTCTTTAATGACAAAGCTGGAATGCAGTGCCACCACATGCTCAATTTTTCCAATCCGCTTAAGCAGGATTTCACTATAATTTTCCATATCCCTTGCCACCACTTCGACAATAAAGTCCGCAGACTGACCGGTGACCAAAAAGGCATTAATCACTTCGGGAATACTTTCCAGTTCTTCCAGAAATTTGGCAAAAGTATCGCTATCATGTTTGCTTAAGGATACCTGTAACAGCACATGCAGGCTGAAACCTAATTTCTGGTAATTGATTTCACGTTTTAAGCCACTGATAATATTATGATCGATTAAGTGTTTGATCCTGCGATGCACCGAACTGACAGATAAATTCACCCGCTCGGACAGTTCATTCAGATTGACATCTTCATGGGTCAATATTTCTAGAATATGTTTATCGAAACGATCCAGTTCCATTTTTATACTCTTATATCAATAATCAATAGATGCAGAAAATTTTGCGCCATCTCTGTTATACAATATTTATTTATTTTTCACAAAATTTTCATATTCTGAAATTTTTTTCCAAATGGGATTTCATTTTATAAATACGGTTTTCAGGAGGGTTTAAATGACCGTTAATCGCATTAATTAAAAATATGACCAATGGTATTTTTAATTAAATCTTTATTTTTAAATTATTTAAATTGGGTAAACACGACAACAGATAGGCTATTCCTCTCAGCCCCTACACGACTTAACCGTCTATCTTTTACAAGTGTATAGAAATAGATTAAAACAAAGGCGCTTTAAAAACAAAAATAGCGCATTTCAAAAATATTACACAAGGAACGGTCATGGCTTCTAAACTTTTAAGCTTGATAAAAACAAAAGTGAGTCCTGTTTTAACCGTCGAAACCCAAACGAAGAGCTTATTGGGCGGCTTATTCGGTGGAACGACATCAGGCACCCTCACCAATCTTATTGGCAATCTCACCGGATCCAATACTCAACCTTCAGTCAGGTCATTATTAAATAATCTCCTTTCTGGAAGCAGCCTGAGTACGACAAATCTCAGCAATTTATTAACTCAGTTTTCTGGTTCGAATGCCTCAAATTTAAATATTCAAAGCCTGATCAGTAGCTTAACTCAATCCAATGGCGGTAGCTTTAATATTACCCAGGTCACCAACTTATTAAAGAGCTTAATGGGGAGCAATAGCAGCAGCCTGGATCTTGGGGCTATTTCTAAACTGGTGGGCGGCTTATTGGGCGGCAGTACAGGCAATATTGATATTGGTAAAATTTCTCAACTGGTCGGTGGCCTGATCGGCGGTTCTGGCGGTTTAGGTGATATAGATATTGGAGCAATTGCAGGTCTGGTGGGTGGCTTAATCGGTGGCAATGGCGAGATTGATATTGCGCAAATCGCTCAACTGGTTAGTGGCCTGATCGGCGGTTCTGGCGGATTGGGCGGTGTAGATATTGGTGCCATCGCAGGTCTGGTCGGCAACCTGATTGGCGGTAATGGTGAAATTGATATCGTACAAATTGCTCAACTCGTTGGTGGCCTGATCGGTGGTTCTGGCGGATTAGGTGGCGTAGACATTGGTGCCATCGCAGGCCTGGTCAGCAACCTAATTGGCGGCAATGGTGAGATTGATATTGCACAAATTGCTCAGCTCGTTGGTGGCCTGATCGGTGGGTGGTTTAATCGGTGGCAATGCAGGCAGTGATTTTGATCTTGGTGCTATTACCAATTTAATTAGCGGCTTTGTAGGCGGAAATGCAACGGGTGGTTTTGATGTCGGTGGCTTCACTGACTTACTGAGCGGTCTGATTGCGAATGGTTCAAATGGCATAGACTTGGGTGGGTTATTAGGCAATCTCAATCTCGGTAGCGATCTGGATCTGGGTGGTATGATCGAAAGTATTTCCTCTGCTTCAAACGGCTTTGACCTAGGCAGTATTGCCGAAGGTGTTGGTCAGCTGGTTGGTAGTGGCTCTTCGATTGAATTGCCTGACCTCGGTGATCTTGTCCAAGGTGTGGGTACGACTGATTCCAATATTGATCTGTCTGCTCTCCTGCCGGGCATTAAAGATACAATTCAGAATATCGGCAGTGGCGGTTCTTCATCCGGATTTGATTTTGGTTCACTCCTCAATAATTTTACTAAAAATATTGATATCGACCAGACTAATCCTTGGGGTTAATCATAATCTCATTAAAAAATGCGCTTCATGCGCGTTTTTTTAATTCTTGGATTGGCATTTAAACTTATACACCACGCCAGTCTACCCGTGCATTGCGTTCGGTTCGGTAAATACGGCAAATATATTCACCCAGTGGTAGCTCATTCAAATACTGCTGATAGTCGCGATATTCTTCGGACAAGGTTTCAAAATTTTCTTTTTCCCACGGCGTACCTGGAATCGCCAGAAGCGGTGCCAACATGGAACAGACTGCAATATCCGCCAGACCTAAACGATTTCCGACAAAATAATGCCCACCTTGGCTGACCAGCATCTGATTGAGCTGCTGTACAGCAACATCGATGTGTTGTTTAGATTCCGCCACGGTTTCCTCATTCAATGCATACCCCTTGGCCACCATCGCTTTCAATAAAGGTTTAGAAAATTTTTCAAACTGGCGCAGATAGCCCTGCTCACCAATTAAAATATCCAGAGATTCATGATCAGAAGTCAGTGCTTGAGAGAGCATCCAGCGACGGACATGACGACCCAATTCCAAAGTAATTTCATTAATTTCTAAAGCTTTATTTCGAAAATATCCTTCCGCGTGCAGTAAACGATGTTCTGGATAAGTATCATCCAGATACAGAGCAATCTGGGTGGAATCTGCGATCCATCGATCCTGATCACGCAAAATAGGCAGACGATTCTGACCTGTTTTCAGGCGGGCAAAAGCGCGGTGTACCCCGGGTATCAGATTGTGAGCAACATAATACAACTCTTTATGGTCCAGCATCCAACGTGCTTTTTCGCAAAAGTGAGATAAAGGAAACTGGTATAAAGTTCGCATGTATGCTCCATGTTTATCGTTATTGGATCAGGGCGTGTAGGCCGCCGTTTTATTCAGATACTTTAGTCACTCACTTTTAGAAAAACAATGTGATTTTTATTCAAAAGTAAAATACTGGCTGATTATTCCTCTATGGTTGGTGGACTCACGATACATCCAGGAAAGCTCAGCGAATCATTTTAGGTCGCCAGAAGCATTTGATTGCAATAAACCGCAAGCGCATGACCTGACTTTAGCTGCGCTTTCATGTAAAATCGGGGGCAATTTTTATATAACGCTTTTGTGAGTTATTTCATGGGTTTTAATTGTGGTATTGTCGGCTTGCCGAACGTTGGTAAATCTACACTTTTCAATGCCTTAACCAAAGCTGCTATTGCTGCAGAAAACTTCCCTTTCTGTACGATCGAACCAAACACCGGGATTGTACCTGTTCCTGATCCACGTTTAGACAAATTGACTGCAATTGTTAAACCACAACGTGTTATTCCGACTTCTATGGAATTTGTAGACATCGCAGGTCTGGTAGCGGGTGCTTCTAAGGGTGAAGGCTTGGGTAACCAGTTCTTGGCCAACATTCGTGAAACTGATGCAATTGCTCACGTTGTGCGTTGTTTTGAAGATGAAAACGTCATTCATGTGAATGGTCGTATTGATCCATTAGATGACATCGCTACGATTAATACCGAACTTGCGCTTGCAGACTTGGATGCTGTAGCCAAAGCGATTACGCGTTTGACTAAATCTGCTAAAGGTGGTGACAAAGAAGCGCTAGCTACTAAAGCAGTTCTGGAAAAAATCCAGCCTTTACTTGATGAAGGTAAACCGGCTCGCGCAGCGGACCTAGATGATGACGAACGCAAGCTGGTACGTGGCTTTGGTTTAATGACGCTTAAACCAACGATGTATATTGCCAACGTTGCTGAAGACGGTTTTGAAAACAACCCGCATTTAGATGCAGTCAGAAAATTAGCCGCTGAAGAAAATGCGATTGTAGTTCCACTTTGCAACCAGATTGAAGCTGAAATTTCATTGCTTGAAGATGAAGATCGTGCTGAATTCCTTGAAGCAATGGGCATGGAAGAACCTGGCTTAAACGTTGTAATTCGTGCGGGTTATTCACTGCTTGGCCTACAAACTTACTTCACCGCAGGTGTACAAGAAGTTCGTGCCTGGACCGTAAAAGTTGGCGCAACTGCACCACAGGCAGCAGGCGTGATTCATACCGACTTTGAAAAAGGCTTTATCCGTGCAGAATGTATCGCTTATGATGATTTCGTGCAGTACAACGGCGAAGCCGGTGCGAAAGAAGCAGGCAAATGGCGCCTAGAAGGTAAAACTTATATCGTTCAGGATGGCGATGTTTTACACTTCCGTTTTAACGTCTAAGTATTTGCTGTTTAAAAAAAGCTCCTTCTTGGGGCTTTTTTATTGCTTATAAAAGAGGATTCATACGTATAACAGGCTTTCAGGAACCGCATAAGATCAACATATATTAATAATGATAACTATTCTCATATAAAAATATTAAATTAGAGCGTATCTTAAATCTAATGAAAAATAACCTAACTCCATTCTTCTTAAGGAATCCTGCCAATGAGCTACACCTTGCCTGCACTGCCTTATGCTTATGATGCGCTAGAGCCTCATATCGATAGCAAGACTATGGAAATTCATCATAGCAAGCATCATCAAACCTATATCAATAATATCAATGCAGGAATAGCAGGCACAGAATGGGAAGATTTATCAGTCGAAGCCTTAATTAGCAAATTCAATGAAGTACCCAAGCAACTCAGACAGAACGTGATCAACAATGCCGGTGGACATGCCAATCACTCCCTGTTCTGGACAGTGATGAGTCCAGACGGCGGTGGTCATCCTGAAGGTGAAATTGCCAAGGCGATCGAACATGAATTAGGAGGATTCGAGGCATTTAAAGAAGCGTTTACCCAAGCAGCGCTTAGCCGTTTTGGTAGTGGGTGGGCCTGGTTAAGTATGGCGCCAGATCAAACGCTTATTGTGGAAAGCAGTGCCAATCAGGATTCTCCGCTGATGCATGGCAATATTCCCCTTTTAGGTCTGGATGTCTGGGAACATGCTTATTATTTACAATATCAAAACCGTCGTCCGGAATACATCTCGGCTTTTTTCAATGTTGTGAACTGGAAAGAAGTAAATCGTCGTTATTTGGAAGCATTAAACACGCTTTAAATCTTTGAGGAGATCGACCATGTCTACACGTACAATGATTCAACGCATGATTGGCAGCACACTCCTGATCTGCGGTGTAATGGTACTTTTATTAGAACATATGTGGATGCCCTATTTTTAAAGCTTATTTTGCTAAAAAAGCCAGTCATTCAGACTGGCTTTTTATAAGTACATTTAAATGGGCAAAGGTTTATTGCATATTGGCAATTGCAGTACCTTTTTGCTTAGGATCGGTATTTCCGAGTGCAGGATGGGCAATGGCATTCTGACATTGCAGTTTATCCCGCTCATAATCCGCCTGTTTTTGTTGCAGGCTGTTGCCATTTTCCATGGTCGTCCGCGCCCAGATTTCCAGACTGGTCAAAGCTTTACGACACAGAGCATATTTGCCTTCGGTCACCGAATCGGTCATTTTGACATTAATACGCCAGTCTGTACTCAATTTACGTGCTGGTTGACGTACCTGTGTTTCCAGCTGATCCACTTCTTTATTATAGACCAGTGGATCCACTTCATTGATCAGTTGCCATGCGGCATTGGCATAAGTCGTCGCATCATTAGTCAATTTAGGTGCCGGTTTAATTTCTGGCTTATCAGTCGATTGACTGTCATTCCCACACGCTTGTAACAATATTGCCGTGCTTATTAAAGCAGCAGTCAGCATCGCACGTGTCTTGAACATCCACATATCAGGCTCGCCAATTTAAACATTTCGGCACTATGCTATTAAATTCACGTAGAATACACAATCTTCATTTGACCCATCGTTCAACTCTCCTTCAAGGTGTGTCGTGTCTGAACCGAATCAACTCGCTACGCAACCTGCTGGCTTCTGGCAAGGTGCAAAAGATAGCCAAGCGATTATCTTCACTTATTTACCAGTGTCGTTTGCTTTTGGTGTTTCAGCCACTCAGTTTGGCTTTACCGCCTGGGAAGCACTGTTCCTGTCCTGCTCGATGTATGCAGGTGCCAGCCAGTTCCTGGTGGTTGCTCTCTTAGGTAGTGGAACATCTATCTGGATGACGGCATTAACCGTGATTGCCTTAGACATTCGTCATCTGCTTTATGGCCCTGCGTTACAAAATCTGATTCAAGACCGGCTGAATTTAAAGAAAACGGCAATCTGGTCTTGGGGTTTGACCGATGAAGTTTTTGCCTCCGGCATGATCAAGCTCTCGCAACGGCGACAGGAATGGTCAGAATCCTGGATGCTCGGTTTAAGCCTGTTTAGCTGGATATCCTGGGCACTCGGATCTTTCCTCGGTGGCTTATTTGCCGATCAGGTCAGTAACTTGCCACAGTTCTTGCAGGCAGCACTGGATTTCTTGTTACCTGCGCTGTTCCTGAGTTTCTTGTTGGCAGCTTTTGAGAAAAAACATACTTTTGTTGTAGCTGTCACGATTCTGGTTTCTGCTGTGGCCTGTTATTTTATCGACCTGTCCGCCGCGATCTTTATCGGTATCAGTTCCGGTATTTTTGCCGGCCTATTCAAACACTATATTTTGAAGCAGCCAGATCCTGAGCACACAGGAGATCAAACATGAATCTAGAGATTATTCTGGTCGGGATTTTAGTCGGAATCGCCAATTTTGCCTCACGCTTTGGTCCTTTTTTTGTCATTCAGAAATTTCAGCAAGGTTCGCAAAAACGCGGAGCGTTGTGGCTAAAAATTGCCTTGGGTTCAATTGGCATTGCTGCGATCAGCTCCATGCTGGTGGTTGCTACCCTGCCACCTTTATTAGAAACACCGAATAAAAGTTTTGCGATGCTGGTTGGCTTTATTGTGCTTACGGTTTTGTATTTTAAGTTTAAACGTATCGTGATGGCGACTCTGACCGCAGCGCTCACCTATGGCCTGGTTTACACCTATGTTCCAGTACCCTTTTAAGCTTTAACTCGTTGATCAATCGAAACAAAGACTTATGCTAAACTCATAGTATAGGTCTTTTTTATATAACAATAAAAACAAGGAAGGATGCGCATGTTTGAGGTCAAACAGGTGATTGAAGGCAAAATCTTTATTCATCATCGGCGCGATGAAATGTTAACCGTATTCCATCGACATGAAGTGCCGGCACAATATTTTGAATGTTTTATCAATGCTCAAAATTTTACCGGACATTTTGTCGAAATACATGCTCAACCAGCAGATCAAGTTCGGGTGGTTTATATTAAAAAGAATAGCACCCATCAAATTATTGCTATGCTTAATCAGAGCCAATACGTGCTGCATCTTCATCCTTTGACATTGATTTTGGGTAAATGGAGCTTCAGACATCGTGTCCTGCCGAATACTCTAAAAATTTTTGCTGGTTTATTTGCGCTCCTTTTTATTCTTTTTTCAGCTACCACCGCCTTTTCAGCAGATCAGTTCCAGCTCACCACCATCTTGCGAGACTGCATTCAATTCACAGTTTTTGGGCTACTGTTATTTTTGCTGTGCTTTGTACTGCCTTTTGTATTGCCCTATGCGTATTTCCTGCATGTTCGTACATTACGTCTGTTAAAGATGCTAAATATCAATACTGAACAAGTTGCACAAATAGAAAAGCTCAAGTCTCGAAGCGGGATTTATCTTCTGCAAACGCAGTCTGACAGCGATGTGAAAATGACAGCGCCTCCTTATTAAAATCTAGAAAAACTTTATAAATAAAACTGTTGGTCAATATCACAATTTTGTATGAATCTTGGCTTAACTGTCGGCTCAGTTCTGCTATGCTAAAAGTCCATAAAATCAAGCATGGATGATCCACATGAGCGTGACTATTGGTACTCCCCTTCAATCTTCTGCCTATAAAGTTCTATTATTGGGTTCTGGTGAACTGGGCAAGGAAGTGGTGATTTCACTACAACGCCTTGGAGTCGAAGTTCATGCTGCTGACCGTTATGATCATGCCCCTGCCATGCAGGTTGCGCATTATTCCTATACCTTGAATATGGCAGATGCTGTAGAACTCAAACAACTCATCAATCAAATCCAGCCACATTTAATTGTTCCTGAAATTGAAGCGATTGCGACCGAAGTTCTGCTTGAAATAGAAGCCCAGAACATTGCTACAGTCATTCCTTCTGCTAAAGCCGTCAATCTGACCATGAACCGTGAAGGTATTCGTCGTCTGGCTGCGGAAGAACTCGGTCTGCCAACTTCAGCTTACCGTTTTGCCGACAGTTTAGAATCCTTCCGCGCGGCCTGTGACGATGTCGGCTATCCAAACTTTGTGAAACCGGTGATGTCATCTTCAGGCAAAGGTCAGTCTCGTGTTACCCGTTTTGATGAAGTCGATGCTGCCTGGGAATATGCGCAAACCGGTGGCCGGGTCAATCAGGGTACTGTGATTGTAGAATCACAAATTGACTTTGATTTTGAAATTACCTTATTGACTGTTCGTGCAAAAAATCCAGAAACCGGCGAAATCGAAACGTCTTATTGCGACCCGATCGGACATCGTCAGGACTCAGGTGATTATGTGGAAAGCTGGCAGCCTCAACCGATGACTCCAGCCGCGCTGGAAGAATCCAAGCGCATTGCCAACAAGGTCACTACAGCACTTGGTGGCTGCGGAATCTTTGGAGTGGAACTCTTTGTAAAAGGCGACAAAGTATGGTTTAGTGAGGTTTCCCCACGTCCACACGATACTGGACTGGTGACTTTAGCCTCCCAATTTCAAAGTGAATTTGAGCTGCATGCACGTGCTATTTTAGGCTTGCCGGTGAATACTGCACGACATAGTGTGGCTGCCAGTGCGGTAATTTATGCTGGAGTAGATGGCCGTAATCTTTCATTTTCTGGCCTGAATCTTGCTTTAGCAGACGGCAATACCGATTTGCGCCTGTTTGGCAAACCAGAAGGTTTTAAACGTCGTCGTATGGGCGTTGCCACGGCACGTGCAGAAACTATTGAACAGGCACGTGAACTGGCCCTACAGGTCGCTAACCAAGTTAGCGTCAACCAAAACTAAGCTGAAATACCAACGGACGACTGTACATGATCAACACCCATCCACTGCTGAATTACGCTAAAAGCAACCATGACATTAAAGCCATCAATCAATGGCGCAGTGATGTCGAAAATCAGCTTCAGGAAAGTTTTGAAAATGGGCAGTCGATTCGGGATATTATTCTGGCGCGTTCCAACCTGATTGATGAAGCATTGCAGTTTCTCTGGCAGCATGCCGAACTGGATCAAACTGATTTGGCCCTGTTTGCAGTCGGAGGCTATGGCCGTCGTGAAATGCTGCCTTATTCTGATGTCGACATCATGATCTTGTCAGAAGACGAGATTAACCCGGAACAGGAACAACTGATTTCTACATTCATTTCATCGCTTTGGGACGTGGGGAATTTCAAACCCGGTATCAGTGTCCGCACCATCAATGAATGTGTCAATCAGGCCAGCAGTGATCTGACCGTCGCCACCACCCTGATCGAAGCCCGCCTGATTATTGGCAATGAAAACCTGTGCAAATGGCCACGTCGCATCGTGTCACGTACCTGGACCGACAAAACCTTTTTTGATGCCAAGATGGATGAGCAGCATAAACGCTATGCTCAGCACAACAATACCGAAAGCAATCTGGAACCGGATATTAAAAATGCGCCGGGCGGTATTCGTGACATCAACCAGATTGGATGGATTGCCAAACGGCATTTCCGCGTCAATCGCATTTACGATCTGGTGCACCTCGGTTTTATTTCAGAATTTGAACTCGGTGTGCTCGAGGAAGCAGAGAGTTTCCTCTGGGAAATCCGTCATCACCTGCACCGCCTGACCAAGCGCGATGAAAACCGCTTATTGTTCGATTATCAGCGCGATATTGCTGCCAAATTCGGCTATGTGCGTGAAGAAGCGCATCATCCGAACTATCCAATTGAACAGTTCATGAAGCGCTATTATCGCAGTGCGCAGCAAGTGTCTACACTGAACGAAATGCTGCTGGCTTATTTTAATGAATCGGTCATTACGCCACGTTTACCGCAATATGAACGCCAGATCGAAGAAATCAACCAGAACTTTAAACTGGTCGATGGCAAACTGGCTGTGCAACATCACAAGATTTTCTCGGAAAATCCAAGCGCAATTCTGGAAATTTTCTATCTGCTGGCCAATCGTCCTGAAATCGAAGGCATTCGTGCGCGTACCTTACGCCTGCTGACCTTGGCTGGAAAACGTATTGATCAGGATTTCCGTGATAATCCGGTGCATCAGGCACTGTTTATGGCGATTATCCGTTCACCGCATCGACTCTATGACACCATGGTTGCCATGAAGCGTTATGGTGTGCTTGGAAACTATATTCCTGCATTTGGACAAATTCTGGGACTGATGCAATATGACCTGTTCCATATTTATACGGTCGATGCACATACCTTATTGCTGCTACGTAATTTAAACCGCTTTAAAGAACCTGAATTTGCCAAAGAATTTCCGGTAGTCAGTTCAGTGTTCCAGCGTTTGACCCGTCGTGACATCGTTTATCTGGCGGCAATTTTCCATGATATTGCCAAAGGCCGTGGCGGTGATCACAGTGAACTTGGTGCCAGCGATGCGATTAAATTCTGCCGTAGTCACGGTTTTACCGAACGTGAAAGCAACCTGGTGGCCTGGCTGATCCAGAATCATCTGGTAATGTCTGTCACCGCCCAGAAAAAAGATATTTCCGATCCGGATGTGGTCAAAGAATTCGCAGAAAAAATGGGTGATATGGAGCATCTTGATTATTTATACACTCTGACGGTAGCCGATATTAATGCCACCAATCCGAAGCTCTGGAATACCTGGCGCGCCTCGTTAATGCGTCAACTATATACTCAAGCACGTGACGTGATCCGTTCCGGTCTGGGCCGTCCGGTTGATTATCAGATGCTGATTGAAGATACCAAATTTGCAGCCAGTGAACTTCTGGTTCAGGACTTCTCACTGGATGAAGTAGAAAAAGTCTGGCAGGAACTTGGTGATGACTATTTCCTCAAAGAAACAGCAGATGAAATCGCCTGGCATACCCGTGCCATTTTACAGCACGGCGACAATCCTGCCCCACTGGTGCTGATGCGGGCACACCGTAAATATGCTCAAGATGCGGTACAGATCTTTATTTATACGCAGGATCAACCCAACCTGTTTGCCACCACGGTAGCTATTCTGGATCGTATGAATCTGGATGTACAAGACGCACGGATTATTACAGCGACTAAAGCCTTCAGTCTGGATACCTATGTAGTACTCGACCGTTTTGGTACCTTATTGACCGATCCGGAACGCGAGGCCACAGTGATTGAGGCTCTGAAAGATGCCTTGAGTCATTCAGATGAATATCCGGGCTTGATGCAGCGCCGGATTCCGCGTCAATTACGTCATTTTGATATTGAAAATACAGTCGATATCAGTGTCAATCCTGCCTTGAATCAGAATATGGTCGAAATTGCCACTCTCGATCATCCCGGTTTACTTGCCAAAATCGGTGGTTTATTTATGATGCAAGGGCTGGATATCCACTCTGCCAAAATTGCCACACTGGGCGAACGTGCCGAAGATATATTCTTTGTCACCAAAAAGGATGGCAACCCTATGACACCTGGAGAATCTGCCGAATTTGCAGCTGCACTTAAAACTGCGCTGGATGAAGCCTCTCATCAGGTTTGTAGTCAACACTCACATTAAAACGCGGTTACTTATTCATGAACTCTAGCTTGTCTCTACTGCATCCTTACCCGTTTGAAAAGTTAAATAAGCTTTTTGCGGATATCCAGCCTGCAAATATGCCCTTAATTCCCCTATCGATTGGTGAACCAAAGCATCCTGCACCAGAGTTTGTGAAACAAGCAATTATCGATAACTTCAAACATTTGTCGACGTATCCAAACAGTAAAGGCTTGCCGGAGCTACGTGAAAGTATTGCCCAATGGCTGACGCGCCGTTTTCAGCTAAATAGCATCAGTGCAGACAGCAATATCCTGCCTGTTTCTGGTACGCGTGAAGCGATTTTCTCGTTTGTACAGGCTTTGGTGAATCGTGAAGATGCACCTTATGTGGTGATGCCGAATCCGTTTTACCAGATTTACGAAGGTGCAACACTGCTTGCAGGGGCAAAACCTTATTTCATCAACTGTACTGAGGAAAATAATTACCTCGGTGATTTTGATGCTGTTCCGGCAGAAGTCTGGGAAAAAACTGCACTGCTATTTGTCTGTACCCCGGGCAATCCAACCGGTGCAGTATTATCAAAAGAGCAGTTTAAAAAACTGATTGCCTTGTCGGATCAATACAACTTTGTGATTGCTTCAGACGAATGCTATTCGGAACTGTGGTTTGATCAGGCACCTGTAGGTTTACTGGAAGTTTGTGCTGAAATCGGCCGGGATGACTATAAAAACTGTGTGGTGTTCCATTCACTGTCTAAACGTTCTAACCTTCCGGGTATGCGTTCAGGTTTTGTTGCCGGTGATGCCAACCTGTTAAAACCTTACTTGCAATACCGTACTTACCACGGCGCAGCGATGCCGGTGCAACATCAACTGGCGTCTATTGCTGCCTGGGATGATGAAGCGCATGTGGAAGAAAACCGGGTGCAATACCGTGCCAAGTTTGATTTATTTCAACAGGAACTCGGACATTTATTGCCACTGAAAAAACCGGATGCAGGTTTCTACTACTGGCTAAAAGTCGATAATGATGAAGCCTTTGCCAAGCGCCTGATGGAGGAAGCACATATTAAAGTTCTTCCGGGTCGTTATTTATCCCGCGATACTGAACAGGGTAATCCGGGTGAAAATCATGTACGTTTAGCCCTTGTTGCCGATCTGGCGCAATGTGAAGAAGTCATTCAACGTCTGAAAGCCATTCTCTAAATTTTATCATGACTAAAAAACCCACTGTAGATCAGTGGGTTTTTTAATTGAAATCAGATGAGTTCTATCTTCATCTCATACTGAGAAAACAACACAGAGTCTTACAACACTTTTGCAATTTCATCTTCAAGATCTTCAGGCTTGGTGGTCGGAGCAAAACGGTTCAATACCTTGCCATCACGGCCAATCAGAAACTTGGTAAAATTCCATTTAATTCCATTACCTAAAATACCTTTGGAATTATTGGTTAAATAGCGAAAAATAGCATGTGCCTCAGGGCCTTTGACATCCACCTTGGAAAACATCGGGAAAGATACCCCGTAATTCTTCTGGCAAAATTCACCAATCTGTTCATTGGAACCCGGATCCTGGCCGCCAAACTGGTTACATGGAAATCCCAAAATTTCCAGACCTTGATCTTTATATTTTTCGTAAAGTTTTTCTAATCCTGAAAACTGTGGGGTAAAACCACACTTACTCGCTGTATTGACGATCAAAAGCACCTTGCCTTCATAATCTGCAAGTGGCTTGCTTTTGCCATCTAACAATTCAGCTTCGAACTGATAAATGTTAGTCATGGATAGGTTTCCTCATCATTTTTTTCTTGTGTTTCTAAGTCCAAAGAAGCCGAGTTGACACAATAACGCAAACCGGTCGGTTCTGGGCCATCCGGGAAAACATGCCCTAAATGTGCGTCACAATGATGACAAACAATCTCAGTTCTGACCATTCCGTGTGAAGTATCAGGTAATTCTTCTACCACCGAACTGCTGACAGGACGGTAGAAACTTGGCCAGCCACAGCCGCTGTCATACTTGGTCTCAGAAGAGAACAGTGGCGTGCCGCAGCAACGACATACATAAGTGCCATCTTGCTTGGTATTCCAGTATTTTCCAGTAAATGCCGGCTCGGTTCCCTTCTCGCGCGTAATGCGAAACTCCTCAGGTGATAACTCTCTTTGCCATTCCCGGTCTGATTTATTGAGTTTTCCCATGATCACATACCTTTTTATCTTGCTATTTAAAATAGGATAATCCTATATTTACGTGATTCATTTTAAAAATTCTAGTCTTTATTCAACATTTTACAAAAGACATATAATGCCCAAAAAAGCAAAAAGAAAGCAAATATAAAAATAAAAGTAAGCAATTTTTACATTAAATGTTTTTTAGTGAGCAAATTTAATGGTATTCTTAGCTCTAAATTTGCTCAGGATTAAAAAATGTCGCAAAAAAAGAGCGTAATTTTTAAAAATCTGCTGCCTGTGATCAAACAATATCAGCAGCTTGGATTTACGCATGAAAAAATTGTTGCACTACTTCGAGATGAACATGATCTCGATCTAGTCACAACTGAGACATTTAAAAGTTATTTATATCGTTATGCAAAAGTGACCTCCACTCCATCCGAGAACATCAAAATGCCGAACACTTTCCAATCCCCTCGCGAAATCAAGAAATCATCCAAGCTTGATCATGTTTGCTACGACATTCGCGGACCTGTGTTACGAGCGGCCATCGAGATGGAAGAAGCCGGTCACAAAATTATTAAATTAAATATTGGTAACCCTGCCCCATTCGGTTTTGAAGCACCACAAGAAATTATCAACGATGTGGCTTTAAACCTACCGAATGCGATTGGTTATACAGATTCCAAAGGGATTTTCCCGGCGCGTAAGGCGATCTGTCAGTATTATCAGCAAAAAGGCATCCTGGATATGCACGTCAATGACGTCTATATCGGCAATGGTGTGTCTGAACTGATTGTTATGGCCATGCAAGGTCTGCTGGATGATGGCGATGAAATGCTGATTCCAATGCCGGATTATCCACTCTGGACGGCAGCAGTGAATCTGTCTGGCGGTACAGCGATTCACTATAAATGTGATGAAGAAAATCACTGGTATCCAGATATTACTGACATGGAAAGCAAAATCACGCCAAATACCCGTGGTATTGTGATTATTAACCCGAATAACCCGACCGGTTCGGTTTACCCACGTCATGTGTTGCAACAAATTGTCGACTTGGCCAAGAAATATGACCTGATTTTATTTGCTGATGAAATCTACGACAAAATTATTTACGATGGAATCGAGCATGTTGCTGTAGCAGCTCTGGCTGGCGATCAGCTCTGTGTCTCGTTTAACGGTTTATCTAAAGCCTATCGTATTGCTGGTTTCCGTTCCGGCTGGATGGCCATTACCGGCGATAAAGCACGTGCAGCAGACTATATCGAAGGTCTGGATATGCTAGCGTCGATGCGTCTGTGTGCCAACCATCAGGCACAATATGCGATTCAGACCGCACTGGGCGGTTATCAGTCAATTAACGACCTGATTCGTCCGGGCGGGCGTTTATATGAACAGCGCAACATTGCCTGGGAAATGCTGAACGAGATTCCAGGTGTGTCTTGTGTCAAACCTGAAGGTGCGATGTACTGCTTCCCGAAACTGGATCCGAATGTGTATCCAATCCAGGATGATGAAAAACTAATGCTGGATTTGTTACGTGCCGAAAAAGTACTTCTGGTTCAAGGGACAGGCTTTAACTGGCCAACACCGGATCATTTCCGTGTAGTATTCCTGCCGGCTGAAAATGAACTGCGTGAAGCCATTACCCGTGTTGGCCGTTTCTTGGCCAAGATACGTTAATTCTTGAAATAGACAATATAAAAAACCGCGCTGAGACGCGGTTTTTTATTTCTATGAAAAAATTCAGGCTTTTGACTGATGAAATCTTAAAAATCTTACCGGTTTCTTTGAGCAAATTTCTGCACTCAATGGTTTCTTTTCAGGCAATTTTTCCCTTTATTATGAAGATTCATGTTATTTTTTGACCAAACATAAAATTCCATGAGTACACGGATGTCCTCAAACACAATCAAGCTCAGCCTGTTTCTTTGTCTTAGTATATGCTTGGGCATTGGCATTCTTCGCTTTTCTTATACCGCACTGTTACCTGGCACACGCGAAGCCTTTGGCTGGAGTACAGATTTTGCCAGTCTCTTGGGCAGTGCCAATTTGCTGGGTTATTTAATCGGTGCATTTACGGCCATGCGTCTGCCTCAAGACCGCAGCATGAGTACCTATATTCAAATTTCAGCCTTTGCCGGTATGCTCAGCCTGATGTGCTGTGCATTTTCTGGTTTTTCTGAAGTATGGTATATCGCTTGGCGGATTATTTCCGGGATCAGCGGTGGACTGATGATGATCTTATCGCCGAGTGTGGTTGCACAGTGCTGTGAACTTCAGGATCGCCTCAAAATCAACTTTATTGGTTTTAGCGGGATTGGACTAGGCGTTTTAATTGCGACCCTGTTTCTGCCTTATTTGGATCAAATTTCCATACAGACGGCCTGGCTGATCTTATGTGGTTTTGCCCTGCTCATCTGTATCGTTTTAAGTTTACTAATTCAGAAATTTAAGCCGTATTTGTCCACACAAGCTCTTGCAGTTACCTCTCCTCTCTCTTTGAATAGCGTCTTTTATAGTTTATTGACGGTCTACGCGTGTAGTGCATTCGCCTATATACCGCATTCACTCTTCTGGATTGATTATTTAAGCCAGCAGTTGGGATTGAGCTTGTTCTGGATTAATTTCAACTGGATTCTGTATGGAATAGGCAGTGCCTTGGGTGCCTTTAGTGCTTATGTGCTGGCCAGAAAATGGGGTAATTTTGCTGCCCTGAAAATTCTTTATAGTCTTTATATTGTGGCTATTTTTATTGCGACTCTAGATACCAATCCATTACTCACTTTTAGCTCTTCCTTTTTCACGGGTATGCTAAATCCGGCTGTGGTCTTCCTGACCTCCTATACCATTTTACAACTGTATGGACTGGCTTATAAAAAACTCTGGAGTATTGCCACCTTGTGTTTCGCCTCGATTCAGCTGATCGGTGGACTCAGCTTTAGTGCGCTGCAATATTTTGGATTGAGCTATCATCAACAGTTCATACTGGCCACATTGGTTCTTTTATTAGGAACATTGCAATTGTTCTGGTACACACGTCCTGTCAGACTCAAGTCTGAACAACAAACTCAGCCAGTGTCTGCTCATGGAGAAGGAACTAAATAAGGATAAGGATTGGTTGCTCCTTGCCCACCCAGATAAATCCCATAATGTAAATGCGGTGGGGTATTTTTAGCATTGCCCGTATTACCCACATAAGCGATGACTTCACCTGCCTCAACCCAGTCGCCTTCCTGAATATCCGCTGCATAATCATCCAGATGTGCATAATAATGCTGACTCATATTGGGGCCAGTCACCCAGATAATTTTTCCACCCAGATTATTGGTGCCAATCCTACGCACAATCCCTTGGGTCGCGCTAAATACTGGCGTACCACGTTTGGCAAAAATATCCGTCCCTTCGTGTTTACGACCTGCACTACGCGCTGCTCCCCAAGTATCATTAATTTGGCCAACTCTGACGCCTTCAACCGGAATCTGTAGCGGAGCTTCTAACTTGGTTCTCTGTAATTGCCAATATAGATAAGGGCTTTTCCAACCGGCTGCTTCACCTGAAGGCGGTGGCTGACAGGCAGTTAGTAAAAAACCTATAGATAACAGTAAGCTTATAATCCGAAGAAATTTCACCAATATTCGCATCAAATTAAATAGATGACTTTTATCTTAATCATCACGGCCTAATTTAAAGTCACAATCCTGTTATTTTTAGTGATGATTTTATATTAGCCTCCAAATAACAAAACCCTCAAATGAGGGTTTTGTTATTTCAGGTGGATAGGAGATTATCTACGTTTTTTAGCACGAGATGGTTTCGATGGTTGTTGCTGTTGTTGCTGTTGCTGCTCTTCATTCTGAGCATTGTCCTGCTTATCTTTTTGTTGGACCTGCTTATGTCTCGCTTTAGCTTTAGCCATGATTTACTCCTTTGGAGAAACGTCTCTATATCACTGGAAGTTCCATTCATCACTGTAACGTTTATACAAAATAAGCCAATCGCTGAGCTGTATCCAAATACGTCAATGTAATACAAGCTTTAGTAAGTCGTTCAGCTTAGAACGAATCATTTCTAGGCTCATTACACTTCTTACATGATCTTGCAGCCTGATACTTATTTTAACGTTTAGCTTTTATCTGTTCAGACTTTTCCTGAAAATAAAACTATAAAAAAGCCCGCAGTAATTGCGGGCTTTAGCTCATAAATTGCATCGCAATTTTAGGCATCCATATTAGCAATGATCGCTTCACCAAACTCAGAACAACGTAGCAAGGTCGCACCTGGCATCAAACGCTCGAAATCATAGGTCACCGTTTTTGCCGCAATCGCACCCGAAATCCCCTTGATGATCAGGTCGGCAGCTTCTGTCCATCCCATATCACGCAGCATCATTTCTGCTGACAGAATAATCGAACCTGGATTCACTTTATCCTGCCCGGCATATTTAGGCGCTGTGCCGTGGGTTGCTTCATAGACTGCAATCGAACCGCCAATATTGGCACCCGGTGCAATTCCAATCCCACCAACCTCCGCAGCCAGCGCATCAGAAATATAGTCACCATTTAAGTTGAGTGTCGCAATCACAGAATAATCCGCCGGGCGCATCAGGATTTGCTGCAAGAAGGCATCTGCAATAACATCTTTAATAATAATGTCTTTGCCTGTTCTTGGATTTTTGATTTTAACCCACGGACCACCATCTAAAAGCTCACCGCCGAAACGTTCCAATGCGACCTCATAGCCCCACTCTTTAAATGCTCCTTCGGTGTATTTCATGATATTGCCTTTGTGCACCAAGGTCACACTCGGCTTGTCATTTTCAATGGCGAACTGAATCGCTTTACGCACCAGACGCTGGCTACCTTCTTTGGAGACAGGTTTGATCCCGATCCCACAATTGTCTTCAAAGCGGATGTTGGTTACACCCATTTCTTCTTTCAAAAACTTGATAACCTTTTTCGCTTCCTGAGAATCTGCTTTCCATTCAATACCGGCATAAATATCTTCTGAATTCTCACGGAAGATCACCATATCGGTTAGTTCCGGATTATGCACCGGTGAAGGCACCCCTTCAAACCAGCGTACCGGACGTACACAGACATATAAATCCAGTTCCTGACGTAAGGCTACATTCAGGGAACGAATACCGCCACCAACTGGTGTGGTCAGTGGACCTTTGATTGATATTACATAATCACGCAGCGCTTCCAAGGTTTCTTCAGGCATGTAGGTGCCGTAAATTTTCTCAGCTTTTTCACCGCAGTAGACTTCCATCCATTCGATGGAACGCTTTCCAGCGTATGCTTTTTGCACAGCAGCATCTACCACAGTTCGCATTGTTGGTGTAATATCTGCACCAATTCCATCCCCTTCGATAAATGGGATAATTGGATTATTTGGTACGTTGAGTGACAGGTCTGCATTAACGGTAATTTTGGTACCATCCACAGGTACTACGATTTTTTGATATCCCATTATTAGTATTCTCCCGGATGCCGCTGACAAATCTAAAATAATTGCCAATTAGGCAATACTTTCAACTGTTCTTAACGCATAATATTCTAATCCAGATTTGTTGTTTTTGAGATTTATACGGGAAATAACTAAATTTCCCTTTTAAATAAACCTCTACATTTTTTAAATTAATGTAATTATAGAAGTTATTTCCTATGAAAATCGTCATTCTAAACAAACCTTATGACGTCCTCTCCCAATTCCGTGCGGATGAAAAGCACCCAACCATGGCTGATTTTGTCAACGACAAAGATTTACGTCTTGCTGGCCGTTTGGACATGGACTCAGAAGGTCTGGTTTTCCTCACCGATCACGGTGGTCTCAACCAATATATCACCAATCCTGCCAATAAAAAGTTTAAAACTTATATGGTGCAAGTTGAAGGTGATGTGACCGAAGAAGCACTAGAACAGCTTCGTAAAGGCGTTGAACTGAAAGATGGCATGACGCTTCCTGCACGTGCTGAAAAAGTATCTGAACCTGAATGGTTATGGGAGCGTAATCCTCCTGTACGTTTCCGTGCCTCTGTTCCAACGTCTTGGGTTGAGATTTCGATCTGTGAAGGTCGTAACCGTCAGGTTCGTCGTATGACATCTGCTGTCGGCTTCCCTACACTGCGTTTGATCCGTACCAAAATTGGTGAGATTGATTTGGTTCGTATGGGATTGCAACCGGGCGAGACTAGAGAAATTGAACCATTATTATATCCAGACTTCCAGAATGTTCCTGCGGAAGAACCATACCGTTCACGCTCTTATGTGAAAAAGCCGGGTGGTACTGGCGGTAAGCCAATGGTTCGTAAGAACAAAGATGGTTCCGTGAAAAAGTCTGGCACCAAACGCATCTGGCAAATGGACGAAAGCGAAAAGCCGAAACGTCGCACCAATGGTACTACTCGTCCAAATACCAAGGCACCACGTGGTCGTGGCCGGGGTCGTGGTTAAAGCTCAGCCTATTCATCAGGTAGTGACAGGCTAAATACCACGCCAGACGGCGTATTTTCTACAGTTGCTCCCCCCTGATGGAGCTGCATAATCGACTGCACAATGGCAAGGCCCAGACCACCCGTCTGGGCTTTTTCATGTCGGCTGTCATCTATCTGATAAAACCGGTCAAATAAATGCGGATGATGCTCATCTGCAATCCATACCTCTGGCGTCAGCACCGATATTTTAATGCTATGGTTCAGTCGCTGTGCCGACACACTAATCTCACTCCCCGGCTGACCATAAGTAATGGCATTGCTGATCAGATTGGCAACTGCGCGCTGTAATAATGCGGTGCTGGCAGTCAGACTTAAATCTGATGGAACATTAATTTTTAAATGCATCTGCTTTTCTTCAGCCAGAAAACTGAAGTACTCGAGTAATTCTTGCAGCATCTCATTCAGATTGAAATTCTGTTTTTCAACCGTAAATCCACCATGCTCTACCCGCGCGATAAACAGCATGCTTTCAATCATCTGGCTTAGGCGTTCATATTCTTCCAGGTTGGAATAGAGCAGATTTTCCAGTTCAGCAGGCTCGCGCGGCCGCGATAACAGAATCTGTGTCTGCCCGATTAGATTGTTTAATGGCGTGCGAAGTTCGTGCGAAATATCCTCAGAAAAACGTGCCAACTGCTGATATGCAGACTGAATATTACCGAGCATATCGTTCATGGCCTGACTCAGCTCTTGCACCTCAAGCGTATTACTCTGCACATGAATGTGCTGATTGGGCTGCTGAATATTAACCTGTGCTGTCGCCAGCATCAGCTGACGCATTGACTTGAGAATATAGCGTCCAGCCAGCCAGGCCATAAAGGTCGAGAGCAATATACCAAGCAGACTATAGAGCACCAGCTTTGATAAATAGGTTGCCAGTGCCCTTTGTCCTTCTGCCAACTGTTTACCCGCTACCAGCTGGTAATTGCGACCATCAAACTGCACCTGTTTAAAAGCCAGACGTGTTGAAGGATGTTCAGCCTGATTATTCTGAAACTGTAATTTGGAGGAATAATGCAATGCCGGAATATGAACCTGTAAAGGATTGATCTCGATCAGACGACTATTCTGATGCTGCAGCAGCAATAAATTATCTTCCTGTCCTAGCATATTTTCATATAATTTGGGATGCTGGACCAAAAGCTTGAAACTCTGGGCATCTTCAAGAAAAATCTCAATCCGGGAAATACGCGCAGCCAGCGCCTGATCCTGCTGGGTCTGAATCATCTGTTGCATATTTTGATAAGACAGCAACGCCACACTCAGAAACACCACGCAAGACACCAGTGCAAATGCAATACTTAAACGTGTTGCCAACGGCAATAACACAGGGTTTTTCATGGACATTCATCTAGCTTATAACCCATACCACGTACGGTATGGATCAGTTTTGGCGTGTAATGATCATCAATTTTGCTACGCAGCCTGCGAATAGCCACATCGACCACATTAGTATCAGTATTAAAATTGATATTCCAGACCATGGACGCAATCTGGCTCCGGGTCATCACCTGTCCCTGATGTTCCATTAACAATTGCAACAGGGCAAATTCTTTCTGGCTCAAGTCGATCTTTTGTCCGTTACGGTAAACCTCATGCTTTAAGCGGTTCAATACCAGATCTGAAATCTGATAGGCCTCCTGCTCCAGACGCGGCACACGGCGCAACAGACTTTTAATTCGGGCCAGTAATTCAATATAGGAAAAAGGCTTGGTCAGATAATCATCGGCACCAAGCTCCAGTCCTTTAACCCGATCTAGCACATGATCGCGGGCGGTAAGCATTAATACCGGAATCTGGCTAAAAGTTCGCAGGGTTTGTAATACCTGCCAGCCATCCAGGTCCGGCAGCATCACATCAAGCAGCACCAGATCAAAAGACTGTTGCTGCAAACACGATAATGCACGCACACCATTTTCTGCGATGGCCGTACTATAACCTGACTCATTCAGTCCTTTTGCCAGATATTCAGCAATCTTGACTTCATCTTCTACAATTAAAATATGCATGTCAGTAGTTTAGCTGTTTTTAGCTAGTTCTAGATTACAAATTGGTAATCTGATTGTCATGCTGTACTGGCGGATTTTTTTCTAAGATAGTCCCAGTAGCCAATTGCATGAAAGATAACCATGAAAATTTCAATTGCCAACACAACCCTGACCATGCTCAGCAGCGTATTACTATTCAGCTCACTGGCACATGCAGAATTTAAAACGGCGCCAGTCATGTCGCTAGAAGTAGCAAAGCTCATGGCCAGCAACGTCATGCTTGCTTGCCAGAAACAGGCCAAGCCGGCGGCAGTCATTATTCTGGATCAGGGTGGCAACCTGCTGGCCAGCCAGCGCCATGAATCTGTCGGCATTCACAACCTGATTGCAGCGGAACGGAAAGCTTTCACCGCGTATTCAACTAAAACCAGCACACTGGATTTTATGCGCAATGCCCAGAAAAATCCGGATGCACAGAATCTGAATAGCTTGCCTGAATTGCTATTACTGGGTGGTGGCGTCCCTGTCATTTACCAAAACCAGATTGTAGGCGCTGTAGGCGTCGCAGGTGCGGGCGGTTCAGTACAGGATCATCAATGTGCCAATAGCGGCATTCAAACCACCTTAAAGCAGCTTTGATTTCTTTTAATTAGTAATTTTTTATTCCTTTGATTAAACATTATTCCGTCATTCCAACGAGGAACATAACATGAAAAAAATCTTAATCGCGACTCTTGCCACTACTGCAGCAACTCTTTCTTTTGCCCAGAACCCGCTGAGTGTACACGTGCTGAATCTGGAAAATGGCCTACCTTCTCCGAATGTAGAAGTGACGCTGGAAACACAGAAAAATGGCAAATGGGTACAGCTTTCACAAGCAAGGACCAATCCTCAGGGTCGTATCACAGCACTGTACCCAGAGAATAAAACCTTTGATAAAGGAACCTACAAAGTGACTTTTAAAACTGGTGACTGGTTTAAAACCCAAAAGCAAAACAGCTTTTTCCCGGAAGTACCGGTGATTTTTGAAGTAGATGGCTCAGTCAATCACTATCATATCCCGCTGCTATTAAGCCCCTATGGTTATTCAACCTATCGCGGCAACTAAGCTCTCCCACTTAAGGCCCACCCTCTTTGGGCCTTCCTTTTTTTTCTTGTTATTCTTTTATTGAAATGCCATTTACGATTCATATTTAGTGATCTAAAAAATAAAATGTATTCAAAAAAGGAGCTTTACATTGGATCAGCAAGCTAACCAGATGTTTAATCAGGACCAAGAGGTCTTTGCGATACATTGACTGCTATAGCAGAACGCAAAGCCAATAATGGTCGTACTAGCATTTTATGATATTCAAATGAGGAATCAGCATCATTAAATCGCAAGCTAAATTCAATGGAATTTCCTGACTGCTCATTAAATAAATATCATGTTGATATTTAGTCAATAAAAAAACCGATGCCTAAGCATCGGTTTTAAAGTTTGAAATTGAATTAAGCTTTAAGCCACTTTTCAGCTTTGGCCTGATCTTCAACTTTCAGTTCAACTTCGGTCAGTTCAGAACCCGCGGCTTGAACTTCAAAACTCATCAGCTCATCACGACGGAATGCATACACTGTAAAAGTACCTTGCTGTTTTGCATAGCTTTCAATGAGTTTGGTCGTTGCTTTTAAGCCATCAATTGCAATAATGACATCATTGGCAGAAAGGCCAGCGAGTACAGCAACCCCATCACGACGCGCAGATTGAACTAGAACACCTTCCGGCTTATCTACCAGTTTTAAACCGAATGGCAAAGACTTGTCATTTTTCAGGCTATAAGCCATACCAAACTCAGGGAATAGCTGATCGAGCGGCAATTCATCTGTGGTATTGATCAAGTGATTAATCTGTTCTGACCAATCATCTCCTGTCAATTCTTTACACAATTCAAAGATCGTCCGTTCATGCACCTGAACGCCTTTCTGGGCATTTCCATACAAACGGCGCATCAAAGCATCCAGACTTGAACCACGTAAACGCAGACCCAAATCCAGGCACAGTGCAACTAAACAACCTTTGTTGTAATAGCTGGTACCCGCATTATTCGAGTTTTCATCCTGACGATAGAATTTCACCCAGGCATCAAAACTGGATTCAGACACTGACTGAATCACACGTCCCGGATTTTGCAAATAGCGGTCAATCTGTGCTTTTAACAAAGTAATATATGATTCCTGATTAATCACGCCGCTGCGTAGCAAGATCAAATCGTCATAATACGAGGTGAAACCTTCAAAGATCCACAACAAAGAAGTATAGCCTTCTCTGTTTAAATCATAATTGACGAAGTTTTCAGGGCGAATGAATTTCACCAACCATGAATGGAAATATTCATGGCTACATAAGCCCAAGAAACGCTGATAATCTTTAGATGGCTCTTCTGGCTCATTGGCTTTCGGCAAGTCATCACGTGGTGAAATCAGGCTGGTAGAATTTGGATGCTCCAGACCGCCATAGCTATTGCCGGTTGCCATGGTCATAAAGGTATAGTCTGTAAACGGCGCCGAACCAAACATTGAAATTTCTGTAGCACAGATTTTTTCAATGTCCCGCTGCATACGCGCCGCATTCATCGCGTGTTTACCGGACACCACAAATTCATGTGGAATCCCATTTGCTTCAAAACTGAAACGGGTTTGTTCTGCCAGCTCAAATGGCGCATCAATCAGTTCCGCATAATTTTTGGCTTTGAGCGTGAAACGGCCTTTGACCAGACTTTTGGCTTGCATGCCGGTTGCCAGCTGAAAATGCTTTAATTCATCTGGCAGGAAGATTTCCAGTTCAATTTCTTTATTTTCCTGACCTTCTAGCCCCAGACATGCACAAGCCGGGTTCACGTAGAGACGATTTTGATCCACGTATGCACCACGAACGGACAGGTCATAGGCATACACATCATATTCCACCGTAATCAGCTCATGATCGGTATTGAATAAACGCCATTTGTTCTTTTCAAATTTCTGGATCTGTAACTGGCGCCCATCTTCATCATAGGCTTTGACCGCTTCAATGTGCTTGGAAAACTCTCTAATCAGATAGCTTCCCGGAATCCAGGTCGGTAATGACAAGACTTGAGTCGGGTCCGCAAGAAAACGAACAGTCACGTGAATAAGATGCTGACGATAATCGTCAAATTCAATTTGATAATGCAACATAATGAACGATATAAAATTAAAATAAATGAGATATAGCTTAGCTTAGCATTTTTTAAGCCAGTATGGTTTAGCTGTCTTATTTGTCTACATTTACGACTAGCTATCTGTATAAAAAAGGCATAGCATGCGTGAAAATTAAATCGTTCAACACCCGCCGGGTTATCAAGGAACACCATTGAAATACATCATCTCACTGATTGCGGTTTTCAGTTTATTTATTTCTGCATTTTCACATGCTGCCCTACTCAATATTGTGCCTGAAAGCGTTGAAGCTGAAGCCTGGACCATTCTGGATTCACAGTCTGGTCAAGTCATTGCAGAGCATAATGCCGATGTGCAACGCGCTCCGGCTTCGCTGACCAAAATGATGGTGGCTTATATTGCCTTAAAGGAAATTGAGGCCGGGAAATTAAATAAAAATGAAGTTTTAACCGCGACCTCTGTGGTAAAAACCGTGATGTGGGATGAGTCACAAATGTACCTGAAAGAAGGTGATCAGATTTCAGTCGATCAGCTTCTGGCGGGCTTAATTATCATGTCTGCTAATGATGCCGCAGTCACGCTGGCTGAGAAAATTTCGGGTGGTATTCCGCAGTTTGTTGAACGTATGAATCAGGAAGCCAAAGCGCTGGGCATGCAGCATACCAATTTCCAGAATCCGGCCGGCATTACCATGCCTGAGCATTATTCGACTGCCGCCGATTTGGCCAGACTGTCTATGGCGGTGGTGAATGAAACTCCAGATTATCTGTATTATTCTAAGCAGCCAAGCTTTACCTACAATCAGCATTTTCATCGTGCGACCAACCGTGTGCTTCAGGTCGATCCAACCGTAGATGGCTTAAAAACCGGTTTTACCCGTGCGGCAGGCTACAATCTGGCGCTGACGGCCAATCGTGTCACAGCAGATTTTGAAATGCCAAATCGCCGTCTGATTGTGGTGGTGCTGGGTACTAAAAGTGCCGCAAAACGCGCTGATGTATCACATAAGCTGATGAATCTCGCTTATACCTATACCCGCAATGAAGTAGCGATCAAAGATCAACAGCTACTGGCTGAATTGCCTGTGATCAAATCCACCTTAAAAATGTTTAAGGTGCAAACCAAGCAACCGCAGATCATTACCACTTCTTTATATGATCAGGGCTACAGTATTGACCTGAACCAGTTTGATCAAACCCAACAGCGTGTCATGCTGAATACAGGTGATGGCGTTTTAAAAAGTATCGAGCCTTTACAGGAAACGCAAACTCATATCAATGTTGAAGTGAAAGCATCTGAACTCATTGCACCTTTGGCGACCATGATGCCTTTGGCGACTATTCAGGTTTATCAGAATAATCAGTTGATTCGCACCATTCAAATTGAAGATCATGTCGAAATTGAAGAAGCCAACCTGTTTCAGAAATTCTTTACTTGGCTACAAGGCTTATTCGGTTTGTTTTCAGACAATACGCCAAGCGTAAAGCTTTATCCTTTAGATAGATAATAGCCCTACATCTCAAGTTACTTTTCTTTAAGCTAGAAGATCTACTCGCTGATCTTCTGGCAGATTTTCTTTTCTCCCTGCATCACTCCCCAAGACAGGGAAACTTACCTGCCCTCACAGAATTGCTACGTTTTGTAATGTGTATAACAATTTTAACCAAGACGCGATCTGGCCCATGCCATAGTATATTTTCTCTCTATTTCTCTTATTTTTATTAAAAAAATAAACAGGTTAATCATATATGACAGCACATAAAATCGTGATTGTGGGTGGTGGTGCCGGTGGTCTGGAACTGGCAACTCAGCTGGGTGAGAGCTTGGGTAAAAGCGGCAAAGCGCAGATTGTTTTAGTCGATCAAAAACTGACGCATATCTGGAAACCGCTGCTGCATGAAGTTGCCGCAGGCACCTTAAATCCACATGAAGAAGAAACTAATTATTTTGCCCATTCAGCCGCACATCATTATGAATTTGTCTTGGGGACATTTACCGGTCTGGATCGTGAAGCGAAACAGATTGTGGTAGAAACAGAATATTTCTCCAAAAAAGCCCAAGCCAAGAAGAACCAGCGCATCGACTATGACACCCTGGTACTGGCCTTGGGTTCTACCTCGAATGACTTTAATACCGAAGGCGTCAAACAGTTCTGTCATTTTCTCGACAGCCGTCCACAAGCTGATATCTTTCAGCAGGATCTGTTGCATCTCTATTTGAATGCTCAACATGAAGCTTCGAGCCGTGAACTGAATATCGCGATTATTGGCGCCGGTGCGACTGGAGTAGAATTGGCTGCCGAGTTGGTGGAGGCCAAACACAATTTCTTTAAATATGGCTTAAACAAGGTCGATCCAAATAAAGTCAAAATTACCTTAATTGAAGCGGCGGATCGTATTTTGACTGCGCTCTCGCCGAAAGTTGCTGAACATACCATGCAACAGCTGGAAAAATTCGGTATTGAAGTCCTTACCAGTCATCGTGTGGCCAAGGTAGATGAAGACAAAATTTATTTTGCAGATGGCTCAAGTCTGGATGCCGAGATTAAAGTCTGGGCCGCAGGTATCAAAGCACCTGAAGTCTTGGCACAACTGCAAGATATGGAAAAGGACAATATTCACCGCTTGAAAGTCTTCTCCACCCTGCAAACCAAATCTGATCCAGACATTTTTGCTTTTGGTGATTGTGCTCACTGCCAGCCTGCTGCAGATGAACCGGTCTTGGGTCCACGCGCACAAGTGGCTAGCCAACAGGCCAATTTCCTGGCCAATGCCTTGAAAGCACGTGTCAATGAAGAAAGTTATTTACCGATGTTTAAATTTTCTGACAAAGGTTCACTGATTTCCTTAAGCCAGAATAAAGCCGTCGGCGAGTTGCTCGGTCAGGTCAATGTGCAAGGCTTTGTTGCCAAATCGATGTATGTTTCTTTATATCGAATTCATCAGGCGACCATTCATGGTTATGCGCATGCTGGCATTCTCACCGCAAAAGATTTTGTTACACGAAAAATTTCTCCAAAGCTGAAATTGCATTGAAATTCCAGAATTTGGCCCAATCAATGAAAAAATCGTCAACAAAATTGTCAAATTGCGTTTTTTTGCTAATTTTAGTCTACAAAAATGCAATTTCACTTTATGATGTACCCTTAAAAAATTGAATGGATCAATTAACATGACTGCTATTGCAAATAACCTCGTGGTTTCTTTCCACTACACATTGACTAACGCAGAGGGTGAAACTCTCGACCAATCTCAAGGTGAACCACTTGCCTATTTGCACGGTGCAGGTAACATCATCCCAGGTTTAGAAAATGCGTTAGAAGGCAAAACTGTAGGTGAAAAATTCACTGTAAACGTTCCTGCTGCTGAAGGTTATGGCGAATACAACCCTGACCTAGTTCAAGAAGTTCCTGCGCAAATGTTCCAAGGCGTAGACAACATTCAGGCAGGTATGCAGTTCCAAGCTCAAACTGATGACGGCGTGCAAATCGTAACTGTTAAAGCAGTTGAAGGCGACAATGTTGTTGTTGATGCTAACTTCCCACTTGCTGGTCAAGACCTGACTTTCGAAGTTGAAATCGTATCTGTTCGTGAAGCTTCTCAAGAAGAATTAGATCACGGCCACGTACACGGTGTAGGCGGTCACCAGCACTAAGATCTTCTGATCTTGAGTGAAAAAAGGCAAAGTCAGACTTTGCCTTTTTTATTGCCTGAAAATAGCCCGCAGAATATTAACCATCCAATTAGCTATAAAAAAAGCAGAGCCATTGCCCTGCCTTTTCAATCCGATCAAGATCTCCTTTCAGAGGATGATCACTGAATTATTTGTTTTGGTTATAAATCTGCATAGCTGCTGGCAACTGTTGACGCATTTGCCCAATACGCTGGCTATTCGATGGATGCGTAGACAGGAAGGTTGCACCACTGCCGCCACCGAGTTTGTTCATTTTTTCCCACAGGGTAATGGCTGCATTCGGGTTATAACCTGCGCGCGCCATCAACATTAAACCGCCTTGGTCAGCACGGCTTTCCAGATTACGCGAGTATGGCAAGCCAATACCGATCTGACTACCTAATTGTGCTGCTGCAGCGCCACCTTGACCTACACCTGCTGCATTTAAGCCAATACCCAAAGCCAGATCAGTCAGGGCTTGAGCACCGATTTTCTGCTTAGAATGCTCTTCTAAGGCATGCACCATTTCATGACCCATAATCGCTGCAATTTCAGCATCGGTCAGATTCAGTTTATTCACGATACCGGTATAGAATACAACCTTACCACCTGGTGCAACAAAGGCGTTGACCTGATCAGATTTGAGCACAGCCAATTGCCACTGGAATGCTGTACCGGTTTGATTCATCTGGTTAGCAACTGGCTTCAAACGGTTAAATACATTATTAATCCGTTTATAGGTGGCTGAACTGGTATCCAGTTGGCCTTTATTGCGCGCATCATTGACCATGGCATTATAGCTTTGGCTCGCAGATGCATTTAAGGTCGCAGTATCTGCCCCTGCCATATCGGCAATGGTGGTACAACCTGATAATGTGACGACTGTAGCAGCCGCCATACTCAATAAAAGTTTATTCTTCATTATAATTTACTCCGCCTTGGCTCAAGGGCAATTTACATTGTAAAAATTATAAGTGAAAGCGCGCAGCAGCTAAACGCTTAATTCATTCATCTTCTTATAAATTATGTAATTTTTAACCCAAATACTGTATCGCCAACCAATAAATCAGACAAATAATATTGAGACCCAAATAAATCTGACTCAGTGGTTTTATTTTCTGTTCAAGTATTTCATCTTTACGTTTGAAATATAAAAAAGCATTTTGCAATAAAATAATAGGCACTAAAACACAGGCAATAATGACACTCAGACCAATCAGTGCCGCATAAATCACTTCGGGATTTTGGGTTTGCGCACGAATAATCATCATGGCAATTGTTGGCGCCCCGCCCATCGCGAATAACAATGAATAAAACATGGTCGCCGATATATTTTTTTGCATCCTGCAGCTCATTTTTCTTTCTTTATATACCGCTATGTTAAAGCACATCACGCTACATTACCGATGCAACTTTAGTCTTGAAATAGCTGCATAAATTCAGGATATAAAAAAACCCATCCGGAAATGGGTTTTTATCATTCAAGCTTTAATCAAATGAAGATTAAGCATCAAACGGGTGGCGAAGAACAATCGTTTCTTCACGGTCTGGACCTGTTGAAATGATGTCGATTGGACATTCAATCAATTGCTCAAGACGTTTTACATAGTTCAATGCAGCTTCTGGCAATTGATCCAGTGATTTCGCACCGAAAGTTGACTCAGACCAGCCTGGCATAGTTTCGTAAATCGGTTTTAAAGTTTCGAATGCAAGCGCATCAGAAGAACCGACACAACCAGAATCTGCAGCTTCATAACCCACACAGATTTTCACTTCTTCTAAACCGTCAAGAACGTCAAGTTTAGTCAGGCAAATACCAGAAAGTGAGTTTACGTCAACTGAACGGCGTAGGATTTCAGCATCGAACCAGCCACAACGACGTTGACGGCCAGTAGAGGCACCAAATTCATTACCAATCGTACCGAGGTGTTTACCAATCGCATCACCCGTGTCATTTGCAGCGTCATACACCAACTCAGTTGGGAATGGACCTGCACCTACACGCGTTGTATACGCTTTGGTAATACCCAGTACATAGTCAAGATGCAAAGGACCCAGACCTGAACCAGAGCTTACGCCACCAGCAGTGGTATTCGAAGAAGTCACATACGGATATGTACCGTGGTCAACGTCAAGAAGTGAACCTTGCGCGCCTTCGAACATGATGTTGTCACCGTTTTTACGGTAGTTATGCAATTCAGTGGTCACATCCACAACCAGTGGCGCAACAACTTTACGCCATTCGTCGCAAAGTGCCAGCACATCTTCCAATTTAACTGCTTCAACACCGTAGTATTCAGTCAGCTGGAAGTTATGGTAGTCCAGAAGTTCAGTTAACTGAGCAGTAAGATGTTCACCACCACGTACTAGGTCAGCAACACGTACTGCGCGACGTGCTACTTTGTCTTCGTATGCAGGACCGATACCACGACCTGTCGTACCAATCTTCGCATTACCACGTTTTTTCTCACGCGCCTGATCAAGTGCGATGTGGTTCGGAAGAATCAATGGACAGTTTGGAGAAATGCGTAAACGTTCTTTAACAGGAACGCCTTCTTTTTCAAGAATGTCCATCTCTTTGATGAGCGCTTCAGGAGAAAGAACAACACCGTTACCAATTAAGCACAATACGTTTTCACGTAAAATACCTGATGGAATGAGGTGTAAGACAGTTTTCTTACCACCAACCACAAGAGTGTGACCTGCGTTATGTCCGCCTTGATAACGAACTACCGCTGCCGCTTGATCTGTGAGCAGGTCGACGATTTTACCTTTACCTTCGTCGCCCCATTGGGTACCAAGTACCACAACATTCTTGCCCATAATAGCCTCATTACATCATGCTGTTAAAGTTGAAAGCCCCGCTCAGCGACATGAACACTGAGCCAAGCAGTTAAATCGTTTTGACTGTCCACTCACCATTCGCATTCACCAGCTGGTGCGTCGCATATGGAATCGAGTTTAAATCATCATTACCCAGTAACTGAATTACACTTAAGCCTTGTGCACGAATATTCTGAATTGCATTCAGAAGTTCTGCATCAGTGCCTTTAGGTGCAACCACGACCTGTACCGCATCAAACTGGCCTGCGCTTAAAGCATATAAGTCACAAGAGAAACCGGTTGCCGGACGCGCACGGCCAAAATGTTCACCAATGCCATCATAACGGCCACCTTGTGCCAGTGCAGCTGCACGGTTCGGTGCATAGACTGCATACATCAGGCCAGTATGATAATGGTATGAACGTAATTCAACCACATCAATCCCAATACTCAAGTTTGGCCAACGGGTTTGAACTTCGTCTTTGGTGGTTTGCAAGACATTAAAAGCCTGCGTAAATGCTGGATTTGCCAACACTTCAGCACTTAAATGCGCTTGTAATGCATCCAGGTCGCTGGCATAGCGTCCAAGTGCATAGAAATCCTGACCAAATTTCAGGTCTGCCGTGAATTCTTCTAATTCTGGCAAAGCCTTACGCTGGTATAAATCAGATAATTGCTGTTCAGCGACTTTGTTTAAGCCGGCTTGAGCCACCAGACTGCGGAATAAACCCACATGACCTAAGTCCAGATGAATACCATCTGCCAGACCTGTTTCCTGAATCAGACTGATCATCAAGTCGACCATTTCTACATCGGCATCGATGCTGTCTGAACCAAATAGCTCCGCACCTAACTGTAGTGGCGCACGCGAAGTGTTAAAACCGCGAGGCTTGGTATGCAGAACGGTTCCTGCATAGCAGTAACGTGCTACACCTTCCACTGGATGTACATGCGCATCAATACGAGCCACTTGTGGTGTCATATCGGCACGCACACCAAGCAAACGACCAGAAAGCTGATCGATTACTTTAAAAGTGGCTAAGTCTAAATCTTGATTCGATTCTGAGAGAGAAGATAGAGATTCGATGTATTCAATGAATGGCGTGTACACCAGCTGATAACCTCGAGATGCAAGGAAATCCAGTGATTTACGGCGCAGACTTTCAATAACTTGCGCTTGTTCTGGTAATACATCAGCTACACCATCAGGTAATAACCATGTCTCTGAAATGGGCATGTTGTAAACCTAAATTCTTGTCAGCGCGGAACGAATCCGCATAAAAAAATCGGGAGCACACCCGATTTCTCCTAGTCTAGCACGATAGTTTTGGCTGTGCATCGCAAATTTTATAATTTTCGCTACCTGATGAAATCAACAACAATTGTGTCAACTATCAGCGTTTTAATGCACATTTAAAACAAATAGCATGACAAAATCCGGCATTAAACCAAAGGCAATGCAGTCGTGCTTTTAACCGTTTGCAATGGAATTTCAGTTTTTACACTTTGAATGCAGGGAATTTGGGTTAAATGATGAATCTGAAATTTACGATAGGCATCCAGATCAGCCACCACAATTCTTAAAAAGAAATCACAATCGCCTGCCATTAACTGGCACTCGACGACTTCTGGCATTTCCTTGATCGCTTCGACAAATTGATCGACCACAGCAGCTTCTTGAGACTTGAGCCAGACGCGTGCAAACACGCTCATCGCCAAATTGACCTTTTGTGGATTCAGCAGTGCGACATATTGCTCAATCACGCCATTATCTTCCAGCTGTTTTACCCGTCTTAAACAGGGTGACGGTGACAAGCCAATTAATTGAGCCAGTTCATTATTTTGCAGTTTTCCATTCTTTTGCAGCTCATGCAAAATGCGTTTATCTATTTGATCCATGTCTATGCCTTGGCATTTAAAACCTCTTAAATTTAATTTAGCGCAATTTAATTTCAAATAAAACTCAAATCTCTTTCACTACAACAGCAAATAGCCTGAATATCGCCATAAAATATGGTCTAGTTTTGCAGTACCCAGGTCATTTCCATGCTTTTGTTCAGACAAAGCACCGCAGCAATAGTTGCCCCTACCGATTTCAGTGAATTTCAACGTGGCATGAAAGATTCTATTCCCATGCTTTTAGGGATTATCCCCTTTGCGCTGGTACTGGGTGCGACGGCAGTACAGAAGAATTTCAGCTTGCTCGAAGTGCCATTACTGACCGGTTTGAACTTTGCCGGCGGTTCTGAATTTACCATTCTGGAAGTCTGGAGCAGTCCACCAAATTTACTCATGCTGATGTTCATTACCTTTCTGGTAAATAGCCGGCATCTGTTGATGGGCGCCAGTTTGGTGCCGTATTTAAAGCATCTTCCGAATCTTAAAGTTTTTCCGGCGCTGTTTTTTATGGTCGATGAAAGCTGGGCACTCGGTCTGGCTGATGCACAAAGGAAACAGGCGCAACTGGGTTATCGTGCTGCGTTTAGCATGCCTTATTATGCCGGCCTGTGTTTTTGCCTGTACTTGATGTGGGTCGGATTTACCACACTCGGGGCCATGCTTGGACCTGTATTAGGCGACATCAACCGTTTTGGTTTTGATATGGCCTTTCCTGCTGTATTTCTGGTGTTACTAAGAAGTATGTGGAAAGGTTTTGAGGCTGCCCGGCCATGGCTGGTCAGTTTAGTCTGTGCGGCTTTGGCTTATTTATATTTACCTGCGGGCTGGTATGTGCCGATTGGCGCCTTGTCTGGAATCACTTCGGCATTTTTCCTGATTCAAGAGGATCAAGCATGATCCAGATAAATACCTTGGTGGCCATTATCCTGATTGCTGTGACCACCTATTTAACCCGGCTCTTGGGCTATGTCTTATTAAAAAATAAAACGCTGACACAGCGCCAGCGAAAAATTCTGGAAGTAGTTCCCGGCTGCGTGCTGATTTCAGTGATTGCGCCTTATTTTGTACGCGACCATCCGGCAGACCTGATTGCCTTGGCTTTAACGCTATTTGCCGCTACACGTTTTGGATTATTACCGACCGTCGCCATCAGTATGGTTTCTGCTGCAATTTTAAGAATTTTAATAATCTAACGCTAGAAAAACCCCTTTAAATGATCTCTAAAGGGGTTTTGTTTATTTCTGTGGATCAACCACTTTGGTCAGCAAACTGACCAGTTCGGCATTTTGCAATTCAACCTGCTGAAGTTTGGCTGTGGTCTGATCCAGCACTTCCTGCTGCACATGCATTTTTTTGGCTAGATCCTGCATGATTTCCAGGGTCTTTTTTAAATTTTCTTCCAGATGCACGATTTTTTCTTCGACTGGCACGCCTTCCACGCTACGTGGCTCATCACTCTGGTTAAACTGCAGCCAGATCAGAAAAATTACCGCCAAAGTCAGCAGTATAATAAATCCCCAAACCACCATCATGTGCTTGCTCTTATTTCATTTTATTGTCTTTATCTTAACGAAAAATGCTGCAGATAACGTAAATAATTCAGCCTCAATTCCTGATTTTCGATCAATTACCGGCAAATTCTCTTAAAACATGGCTTGCAGAATATTTACAGGCAAGAAAAAAGCACCGTATCTCGGTGCTTTTGAGGTTTAGATAACCCGAACTTAATGAAATGATTCACATAAATCCAGAAGACGGTTGGCATAGCCCCACTCGTTATCGTACCAGGCAAAGACTTTGGCTTGATGCCCAACGACTAGAGTCTGGGTCAAATCCACAATCAATGAATATGGGGAATGATTAAAATCACTCGATACCAATGGCTCATCCGTCACGGCCATGATTTCCGCAAAATCCTGCTGGGCAGCCTTGATCAGCACTTCATTCAGCTTGTGATCGGTGATCGGTGACTGGGAAACAAAAGTCAAATCAATCGCGGCCACATTAATGGTCGGCACACGAATTGAATAACCATCAATCCGATCTTCCATTTTCGGCATGACACGTTTTAAGGCACCGAGTGCGCTCGAAGTGGTCGGAATGATGTTATGTCCCGAGGCACGTGCACGACGTAAATCACGATGTGCATGATCCAGTACCGACTGATCTGCCGTCACAGCATGGATTTCGGTCATCAAGGCGCTACTGATCCCAAATGCATCATCGACAATTTTGACCAGTGGCACCAAAGCCTGCGTAGTACAAGAAACACTGGAAATGATCTGGTCCGATGCTTTGACCTCATGATGATTGACACCATAGACAATCGCGGCATCTACTGTATCAAAAGGTGCAGCGCCGATAATCACACGTTTCGCCCCTGCTCCAATATGCTGGGTCGCAGCTTCACGGGAACGGAACAGCCCGGTACATTCAAGCACTACATCTACCGCCAGGTTTTGCCAAGGCAACTTAGCCGGCTGCGGCTCACACAAAACCTGCACTTTTAATGCAGCCTCCTGATAGCTGATATGCATATAGATATGTTCAGCATCATAGCTAAGATCCACTTGCCCCGGAAAACGGCCATGGGTCGAATCATATTTAAATAGATGAATCAGGGTTTCAACATCGGCAATATCGTTAATGGCAACGATTTCAAAATTAAAATCTTTCGGATTTTCAAACCATGCGCGCAGTACATTCCGTCCGATACGCCCAAATCCATTGATTGCCACTCGTTGCATGACTTGACCTTTTATATGCCTATTTTAAAACTCTTCTATGTTAAAGGATTTCTGGCGCCGTACATTAAAAAACTTCAGTGAAAATACTGATTTTCGATTATTTTATTTCTGATCCATCTGTCTGTATTTGGATCATTTAAAATTCCGTTTATTTTTTAAAGAGATGGATATAGACGAATTCTACTGTGGGAAAATTCAATTTAATTATTCAGCAAAAAACCTGAGTAAATAAATCCTTAGCAATTGGTTTTAAAATGATTGGTGCATACTGCTTTTTCCGTTATAATTTGGCGTTTTAAATTTTTAAGCCCCGCATTGCAGCAGAGCTCTTATATGCTTGTCAGACTGTGGTGTTTTAGCCAAATCGGAAATTATGGAGTGACTTGGTTGTGAGTACTCGTTTTATGACATCAGCTGAAATTCGTGAAGCATTTTTGCGTTACTTTGAATCGCAAGGGCATACACGTGTCGCGTCGAGTTCTCTAGTACCTGCCAATGACCCAACTTTGCTGTTCACCAATGCTGGTATGAACCAGTTTAAAGATTGCTTCTTAGGTCTAGAAAAACGCGATTATGTACGTGCAGTGTCATCACAAAAATGCGTGCGCGCAGGTGGTAAGCACAACGACTTGGACAATGTAGGTTATACAGCACGTCACCACACTTTCTTTGAAATGTTGGGTAACTTCTCCTTTGGTGATTACTTCAAACGTGATGCGATCAAATTTGCTTGGGACTTTTTGACTAACGAAGAATGGCTTGGTCTTCCTAAAGATAAACTCTATGCAACCGTTTACCATACAGACGACGAAGCATTCGACATCTGGAACAAAGAAATCGGTCTAGACGCTTCTCGCATTATTCGTATTGGTGACAACAAAGGCGGTCAATACGCATCTGATAACTTCTGGGCAATGGGTGACACAGGTCCTTGTGGTCCATGTTCTGAAATCTTCTTTGACCATGGCGATCACATCTGGGGTGGCCTACCGGGTTCTCCTGAAGAAGATGGCGACCGTTTCATTGAAATCTGGAATAACGTTTTCATGCAGTTCAACCGTACTGCGGATGGCGTACTGCACCCTCTTCCAGCACCTTCTGTAGATACAGGTATGGGCTTGGAGCGTATTTCTGCTGTTTTACAGCACGTCAACTCAAACTACGAAATTGACTTATTCCAGCATTTACTTAAAGCTGCGGCTGAAATTATTGGTCTGGATACTACAGCGCTTGAAGCTGAAGCTGCTGAGAAAGGCACACCAGTTCAGTATCCTGCTTCATTGAAAGTCGTTGCTGACCATGCACGTTCATGTTCATTCCTGATTGCTGATGGCGTAAACCCATCGAATGAAGGTCGTGGTTATGTACTGCGTCGTATTATCCGTCGTGCAGTACGTCATGGTAACAAATTAGGCGCAACAGGTTCGTTCTTCCACAAAATGTTGAAGCCACTGATCGAAGTGATGGGCGATGCATACCCTGAACTTGCTGCTCAACAAGCACGTATCGAAGCACAACTTCTTAAAGAAGAAGAACAATTTGCCAAAACACTTGAGCAAGGTTTGAAATTGCTTGAAGGTGAATTGGCACAGTTAAAAGGTTCTGTGATTCCGGGTGAAGTAGTATTTAAACTTTACGACACTTACGGCTTCCCGACAGACTTGACTGCAGATATCGCACGTGAACGTGACTTAACTATTGATGAAGCTGGTTTCGAAACTGAAATGGCTGCACAGCGTCAACGCGCACGTGATGCAGGTAAATTCGCGATCGACTACAACAGCGTAGTTAAAGTTGAAGGCGAAACTCAGTTTGATGGTTATGACGCAACTGCAGGTGAAGGTCAAATCATCGCAATCTACAAAGATGGCGAGCAAGTTGATGAAGTGTTTGAAGGCGATGAAGCACTGATCGTACTCAACCAAACACCTTTCTACGCAGAAAGCGGCGGTCAAATCGGTGATACAGGTATCTTTAAAAACGATACTGGTATTTTCGAAGTTCAAGATACCAAAAAATCTGGTGGCGCATTTGTACACCAAGGTATCGTGACGATGGGTAACTTGAAAGTTACTCAAAATGTAGAAGCAACAGTAAAAGCAGATATTCGTGCAGCAACTGCGCGCAACCACTCTGCGACTCACCTGCTACATGCTGCGTTACGTCAAATTTTAGGTTCACATGTACAGCAAAAAGGTTCATTGGTTGCATCTGATGTGTTACGTTTTGACTTTGCCAATGACCAACCTGTAAGCTTTGAACAGCTGCAAGAAATTGAACGTTTGGTCAATGCTGAAGTGATTGCCAATACTGCGGTGTCTACTGAACTTCTGGATATCGAGTCTGCGAAAGCTAAAGGCGCGATGATGCTGTTTGGCGAGAAATACGGTGACGAAGTACGTGTACTGTCTATGGGTTCAGTGATTGAAGAGAAAAACTTCTCAATCGAACTTTGCGGTGGTATTCACGTAAAACGTACCGGTGATATCGGTCTGTTCAAAATCACCTCTGAAGGTGGTGTGGCAGCCGGTGTACGTCGTATTGAAGCAGTAACAGGCACTAAAGCAGTTGAAGTTACGCAAAAAGCCGATCGCGATATCAATATGATTAACGGTTTGCTCAAAGCACAAAAAGACCAGACTTTAGAAAAAGTTGAAGCGTTGGTTGATACTGCATCGAGCTTGCAGAAACAGATCGAACAACTCAATCAAAAACTTGCTAGCCTGCAAGCCGGTGAACTTCTAAGCCAAGTTCAAAGCATTGCAGGTCGTGCAACCTTGATTACAACTGTTGAAAACATGGATGCGAAAGCACTTCGCAACCTGCACGACGGTGTGAAATCAAAATTAGAAAATGCAGTGATTGTTCTTGCAGGTGTAGAGGGTGACAAGGTGAGCTTGATCGCATCTGTGGCAAAAGACTTTACTGCTTCTATTAAAGCAGGTGACATCATCAAACATTTAGCGAATGAGCTAGGTGGTAAAGGTGGTGGTAAACCTGACTTGGCACAAGGTGGCGCGCCACTTAACGAGAAGTTTGCTCCAGTGATGGCAGATTTAACTGCCTGGCTTGCAGCAAAATAAAACTTCAATTTTGTGTAACTGACCCTGATAGGTACATCAGGGTCATGGCTTATATGGAACAACTATGGCATTAATCGTTCAAAAATATGGCGGTACCTCTATGGGTACTCCCGAGCGCATTTTAAATGTTGCTCGTCGTGTAAAGCGCTGGCATGACCACGGCCACAAGGTAGTGGTAGTGGTATCAGCAATGAGTGGCGAAACCAATCGTCTGCTTGCTTTAGCGAAGGCCATTACCGAAACCCCTGACCCACGTGAACTAGACCAAATGGTATCTACGGGTGAACAGGTTACGATTTCTATGTTAGCAATGGCGCTGAACTCAATTGGAGTTGAAGCAAAATCACTAACAGGTCGCCAGGTTGGCATGAAAACCGACAGCTCATTCAATAAGGCACGTATCGAATCTATTGATACTGAAGTCCTAAACTCAAATCTGGATGCAGGCCGCGTACTTGTCGTTGCCGGTTTCCAGGGTTTTGATGAACATGGCAATACCACCACTTTAGGGCGTGGCGGTTCTGATACTTCAGGTGTTGCAATTGCTGCCGCACTCAAAGCAGATGAATGCCAAATTTATACCGACGTTGACGGTGTATATACTACCGACCCACGTGTTGCACCAAAAGCAAAAAAAGTTGATCGTATTTCATTTGAAGAAATGCTTGAGATGGCGTCACTCGGTTCTAAAGTCCTGCAAATTCGTTCAGTTGAATTTGCTGGTAAATACCAGGTGCCTTTACGCGTATTATCAAGCTTCGACAATGATAACGATGGCGCATTCGACGAAGAATTTAAGCAAAACGTTGGTACACTTATTACGACTGAATTGGAAGACAACATGGAACAGCCAATTATCTCCGGTATCGCATTTAACCGTGACGAAGCAAAATTAACTATTTTAGGCGTGCCTGACGAACCGGGTATTGCTTCTAAAATTTTGTGCCCGATTGGTGATGCCAATGTTGAAGTGGATATGATTATCCAGAACGTTGAAGAAGATGGTACAACTGATTTCACTTTTACTGTGAACCGTGGCGAGTTAAATAAAGCCAAAGCCATTCTTGAAGCGACTGCTCAAGAAATTGGTGCGCGTGAAGTTGCGACCCGTTCAGATATCGTAAAAGTATCGATTGTGGGTGTCGGTATGCGTTCACATGCCGGTGTAGCGAGCAAAATGTTTACAGCATTGGCAGATGAAGGTATTAACATCCTGATGATCTCGACGTCTGAAATCAAGATTTCTGTGATCATTGAAGAAAATTATCTTGAACTTGCGGTTCGTTCATTGCATACCGCATTCGGTTTAGACCGTGAACAAGGCGAATCTAGCGCACGTGCTTAAGCGTTAAGATAGAATATTGTCATTGTTTGACAGTATTTTATAAAAGTCTACAAAAATGCAGAGCCACTATAGTTTTTTTTATAGTGGCTCTGTTATATTAAGCCTGAGGATTTTTAACCAGCTGAGATAGATTAAAATCTTTCACCCAGATGACAGAATTTCTATCCAGATCTTATTTTGTAATTTTTGGTTGTGCTTTTTGTTTTACATTCAATAGATTGCAGGTTTTGCATTTTGCAAGGAGAAAAACATGCTGATTCTGACTCGACGCGTCGGGGAAACTTTAATGATTGGTGATCAAGTCAGTGTGACTGTGCTTGGTGTAAAAGGTAACCAGGTTCGTATCGGGGTAAATGCTCCGAAAGAAGTCTCTGTGCACCGTGAAGAGATTTACCAGCGTATCCAGCATGAACGTGCAATGCATGAACATCTTCAACATATCGATCAAGATTACCAACCTTCTTATGAAGACGATAGCCAGACACAAAATAACTTTAATCGTTAATTTTTGTGCGAAGAATAAAGCGGCTTTTAAGCCGCTTTAAATTTGTCTGCATTTTATATAAAAATATTAAATACTTAGATACTTTAAATAAAACTTAAAGTTCCATACCCTGCTGTAATGCTGCAATCACTTTTTTCACCGGCCCAAAACTGCGACGATGTTCATCAATCACGCCATGTAAGGCAATCGCTTCAAAATGTGCCTTGGTCGGATAACCCTTGTGCTTGGCAAAGCCAAATTGCGGATGTTTCTGATCCATCTCAATCATCTGATGATCACGGGTTACTTTCGCCAGAATACTGGCTGCTGAAATTTCAGCATGTAGCGCATCACCACCCACTACGGCATCACAGCTCATACAAAGGCCTTGAGGGACTTTATTACCATCGACCAAAACATGCTCAGGCTGAACTGGCAAAGCTTCTACAGCACGACGCATGGCCAGCAAAGAAGCTTGCAAAATATTATGTTCATCAATCTCTGCCGCAGAAGCCTCAGCAATGGCCCATGCCAACGCTTTTTCCTGAATCTCGATAAAAAGTTTTTCACGCTTCTTCTCAGTAAGTTTTTTAGAATCATTTAAACCCTCAATCGGGTTGTTCGGATCCAAAATAACTGCCGCAGCGACCACCGAACCCACTAATGGCCCACGCCCTGCTTCATCTACACCAGCAATCTTCATGTCTATTTTTCCATAAAAAATAGGCTGAACCAGTCAGCCTATTTCAATTTAATCTTGGCTTAGTTTACAGCTTCAGCCACACAAGCGTTAATGGTTTTTGCAACCACATTGCCGACAATCGTCGCACGTGCTGCCGGGTCAATTGCTGCAGTCGCCAAATCTACCGCTGTTACACTTTGTGGCGCTTTTTCACTGACACAGCCACAAATTTCAGTCTGGATATTCTGCTTTTGGGTCGTAGTCATTAGACGTGTAGCTGTTTGCCATGCTGGAATATTATTCAGCTCAGTCGTACATTTTGCATTGATCGCGATTTTAAGCGCAGCCCCACCCAGCTGTTGAGTCGTAGTTTGCGTTTCAGGGCTACCTGTTGTTGCACAAGCCGATAAAACCAAAGTAAGCGGAGCAAGTGCAGCCAATAATTTTTTCACAGATCTGTTCCTTGTTTATTCATATATGAAGCGTGACGCTATTGTGCCGAAATTCACCTGAATAAGAAATCTATAAATCATCCTGAATGTTTAATCTGCACCCAGCCATTTCAATAGATGTTGCATGAAAGCCACCATAGCGTTGCAGATTTGGAATTGCTGAGTTGATTCGCCCTTTGCTAAGGTGCATCCATCTTTGAGGGCAATCGAAAATCACATGGAAAAAGTACAATATAGTCAAACCGCTTAATTACCCATACACTCGTTAAAGAAACGACTAAAAAGCTTATCTATTGAGTTAACCAACCATTTTTTCCTTTTTGCTTTCACCCATGCCCACATTTTTTCAATAGGATTAAGGTCAGGACTATAAGGTGGTAACCAAAGTATTTGATGCCCATGTTGGGCTAATAGATCTTGTATATCTTGTCGTTTATGGAAGGCTGCATTGTCCATGACAATTACACTATTCGAGGGTAATTCTGGTAATAAAAACTTATCTACCCAAAAATGAAATACATCCGAATTTACTTTGCTATCAAATAAGCCAACTGCAAATAACTTACCCTCATGGATTGCTCCTATTGCATTGGTTTGATTTTTTAATTGCCAATTATATGTTCCATAACAAGGAATTCCCTGTTTTGAATAACCATGAGGTCTATATTCATGAGATTTAAATCCACTTTCATCAAAATAGATGATCGGGTGTTGACACCTTAATCGGTTTAAATCTTTTAAATACTGCTCTCTGAGTTCTGTTTTTGCTTTCGGGTGCCGTAAGGTCTTTTTTTAACTGTAATATTTAGACGCTTGAGCGCATCTCCAATTGTAGAAGTACCACAACCAAAACGAGCAGCGCGTTCATATTGATAATCATCAGGATATTGCTCAACATCTGCACGTAAGGCATCATCATCAACTTTAGATGGTTTTCTTGGTCGAGTTCTTTTTATTTCGATTCGCTTTTTCCATTCGACAATTGTATTTTTATTAATTTAGAAGTGCTGAGCAACCGCTCGGATAGATTGACCTTCTTCAAGCTTGGCTAATATTTTCTTTCTAAAATGTATTGGATAACTCATATCAGTATTGTATTGGTTTTTTGGCGTGTGGACTATATTACACGCGCACGGCACAATGGCTGCACTGGATCATGGCAGTTATCTTTATTGCGGCCTGGCTGATTGGTTTTTATAGTGGGAATTTTTTAAGTTATGAGGTCGATGGCAGCTTTAAAGGCGATGTCATCACCCTGCATAAAAATATCGCCACCACCATTATTTTCCTACTGGTTGTGCGAATCTTCTGGCGTTATACCCATCCTGCCCCTGAACTACCGGACATGATGTCACCCCGGATGAAAACTTTGGCACATGCAGGTCATCTGGCTTTGTATTTTATGCTGATTGCCTTACCTGTCACCGGATGTTTATATAGCTGGAGTCTGGGCTATCCAGCACCGGTGCTGTATTTATTTAATCTGCCGGCACTGATTGCAGAAAATCCAGCTGTGACCACCATCGTAAAACCCCTACACATTTGGCTTTCCTGGGTGGTTGGCTTACTTTTAGTTGGACATATTGCTGCAGCACTGAAACATCATTTTATCGATAAAGATCACGTACTCAACAGCATGACCCGACAATCCAAATCTTCTAAAAAATAATCTGCAAAACCACACTCAATCAGCTTTCATTGCAAAGCTGATTTTATTTTAAGAACTCGGTCATGCAGCCTTTCAGACTGTTTGCAATAGCCTGTTGCGTGAGTTTTGACTTTACTTCTTCATCCAGAGTCGCTTTCAGTAAAGTGCTTGCCGGAATATCCTTGAGTGCATGCTCACCTACACATGAACAGACATTCTGTTCAAGTTCAGCTTTATTTTTGTCCTGCATAAAATAGGTCGAGGCAGTCCAGAATTTAGATGCTTTCAATTCTTTTGCACATTGGTATTCAATCACGGGTTTTAAAGTACGCTGTGTCAAAGTCATATCCGCATTTGAGCAAGCAGATACCAACACGCTACTGATGAGCAGAATTATATTTTTCAATTTCATATCCATCTATAAAAACAAAGGCAGAGCGAACCCTGCCTTTTATTTAAAAACTTAAACCAGGGCACGGATCTGGTTGATCCATTGCTCTTTTTCAGTATCGGTAATAAAAGAGGCTTCAAATGAGTTAATGGCCAACTGCTTGAGTTCCTCATTGCTTAAATCCAGTGCTTTAGCAATGGCAATAAAATTGTCATTCATATAACCACCAAAATAAGATGGATCATCTGAATTGACTGTAACGTGCACGCCTTGTTGCAAGAGGCGACGGATATTATGCTGCTGCATATCATCCACGACGCAGAGTTTCAGGTTTGACAATGGGCAAACTGTCAGTGGCATCTTTTCTGCGATCAGGCGCTGCATTAACTCCGGATCTTCTTCCGAACGAACCCCATGATCAATACGATTCACTTTCAGCAAATCTAAAGCTTCCCAGACATAAGCTGCCGGACCTTCCTCACCTGCATGTGCTACAACCAAGAAACCTGCTTCACGCGCTTTAGCAAAGACACGTTCAAACTTTGAAGGTGGATGCCCGACTTCACTTGAATCCAGACCGACCGCAATAATCTGGTCTTTATAAGGTAAGGCCTGTTCCAGTGTTGCAAATGCAGCATCTTCACTTAAATGACGCAAGAAACACATAATCAGATGTGAACTGATACCAAGTTTAGTTTTGGCATCATCACAGGCTTTTTGCAAGCCGTTGATCACGGTTGAAAAAGCAACACCACGATCGGTATGGGTTTGTGGATCAAAGAACATTTCAGTATGCACGACCCGGTCTTCAGCACATTTTTCAAAATACGCCCACGCCAGATCATAAAAATCCTGTTCATGAATCAGCACAGCAGCACCAGCATAATAAATATCTAGAAACGACTGAAGATTATGAAAGTTATACGCCTGTTTAACTTCTTCAACAGATTTATACGGGATGGCAATTTTATTACGCTGAGCGATCGCAAACATTAGCTCAGGCTCAAAAGTGCCCTCAATATGAACATGAAGCTCGGCCTTTGGCAAAGCTCGAATCAACTCAAGACGGTTCATCGCTTCTCCTCATGAAACCTAAAATAATAAAAAAAGGGTGCAAACTGAGTTTACACCCTTTCCAAATCTAGAAAAATTAGCCGCCAAATAGTGCGAATTTAAGCGTCCATAGTACTGCAATAATCCAGACCATATACGGTACTGTTGATGCCTTACCGGTTAACAATTTGATCAGTGCATAGCTGATGAAGCCCATCGCAATACCATCCGCAATTGAATAGGTAAATGGCATAAATACAATGGTTAAAAATGCAGGAACTGCTTCTGTAATATCTTCCCAGTCAATATGCACGATACCTTGAATCATTAAGACACCGACAAATAACAGCGCTGGCGCTGTTGCAAAGCTTGGTACAGACTGTGCCAATGGAGCCAGGAACAAACAGGCAACAAACAGGATACCGACTACAACAGCAGTTAGTCCTGTACGGCCACCGGCTGCTACGCCCGCAGAAGATTCAATGTATGGCGTAGTCGAAGATGTACCCAGCGCTGCACCTGCAACAATTGCAGAAGAGTCCGCAAAAAGTGCTTTTTTCAAACGCGGCAGTTTGCCATCTTTCAACAGGCCTGCACGGTGCGAAACACCAACCAGCGTACCGGTTGAATCGAATAAATCGACCAAGAAGAAGACAAAAATCACCCCGATTAAGCTGGCAGTGAATAGACCTTCAAAGCTCATTTGCATAAATGTTGGTGCAATCGATGGTACTGCGCCCACCACACCTTTAAATTCACTCAGACCCAATGCTGCTGAAATACCGGTTAACACCAAGATACTGATGATGATCGCACCACGCACTTTAAAGTGATGCATCACAACAACCAGAAGGAAACCAAATAATGCAAGCAAAACCGATGGTTGTTTTAAATCACCCAAACCTACCAACGTAGCGGGATTATCCACAATCAGGCCGGCATTTTTCAAAGCAATCAGCGCCAAGAATAAGCCAATACCACCACCGATGGCCAGTTTCAGCGACATTGGAATCGCATTTACAATGGCTTCACGGATTTTGAACATGCTGATCGCAATAAACACAAGACCGGAGATAAACACAGCCCCGAGTGCTGTTTGCCAAGGCACACCCATTCCCAAACAGACGGAATAGGTAAAGAAGGCATTTAAGCCCATGCCTGGTGCAAGTGCAATTGGATAATTTGCAATCAAGCCCATGACTAAACAGCCAATCGCGGCTGCAAGACAGGTTGCTACAAAGACAGCCCCATGATCCATCCCCGTTTCGGACAAAATCATCGGATTGACAATAATGATGTAACACATCGTTAAGAATGTAGTTACACCGGCAAGAACTTCTGTACGGAAACTGGTTTTGTTTTCACTCAGTTTAAACAGACGTTCAAGCATACTTTCTGAAGATGGATTAGGAGTCGTCATGACCTAGCCCCTATTGAGTAAACTTAATGCTTTAAGCAAGCCGTCAAATAAATGAAACTTTATAAAAAAATTCATCAATTTTAAGGATGTGTTAGCAACGAATATGCCAGCATAGCCATTTGACGGGTTAAAATGTTGGAACAGCTTACAGCCCCAGGGCTATGCTATAAAAACCCAAAAAAAATCTAAACAAAAAAGCTGCATAACCTTTATGCAGCTTTATTTTACGATTTAAATCAAATGCTTAACAAGATGGATTCTGCTTCATCCTGATCGTTGGCAAATTATAACACATTGATTTATTATTGCTTATTTGATTTTACACTTTATTAGAAATTAATATATTCCAGATGAATATTGAAAAAAATTTATTATATTTATTATTAGTTTAATTTTATTAATCTAGCCCAATTGCCGGGAGGAAGGTAGTACAAGCTGCTTAATGTCGATGCCGATTGGATTCCAGCAATTTGCTTGAATCACGTCCATCGTTCAAGACATGACGGATCTTTTCATATTTTCTGATTTCGGACTGTTTATGGACACAAAATCCTAATAAACTGATCATTAAGGCAAAAACAGGGATAGCATATATTTTCATTTTTATTATGCTGCTTTGTAACACTATGCAATTATGCTAACAAAAAACCTAACAAACTTGTGACATAGTTTACATTTAACCCGATAGAAGGCATTTATTTATCCTCTAAATATTAATTTTATGTCGTTTTATTTATTAATACTTAATTAATTTATAATTCTTTTTTCAAAAAATCGATACTATTAAAAACTCTTTCAAACAAACAATAAATAATTGAATTTAATATATTTTTCAAACTCTCTAAAAGAAGTTTATTCAAAATTAAGATATGGAGATAAATGAAATCTAACCTATTCAATAGAAATTATTTCGATTTATTTTATCGGCCTTTTCCAAGAATGCTCAACTTTAATTTTTAGAATAAAATGATCTAAATAAGGGAGATTTTGCTAGGGATTTCAAGATGTTTAGCGATATTTTTTATTTTTAATTACCTTGAAGCTCTACCTGATATTCAAGAATTACAGATTTTATAGTTGTCATGATGCTGTCTATTATTCCCTACTCACATCACATGCATGTACATAGTTCAAGAACCTAACCATAATAACGACATCCCAATATCCGGCATATATATCCTCATGCTGGATACTGGGAATCATCTCATTTATGCACTCAGTTGTTCATCACGCTTGAACACCAGTTCTCCTTTGAGTGAACTGTCTGCATCGAAATAATAGCCATCAGTATTAAAAGCTTTTAGCCCCTCTATACGATCAATTTTATTTTCAATCATAAAACGCGCCATGAGACCGCGTGCTTTTTTGGCATAGAAACTAATCACTTTATATTTGCCATTTTTCTGATCTAGAAATACCGGCTTGATAATGTCTGCCTGAATTTTGCACTCGTTGACTGATTTGTAATATTCATCAGAGGCAATATTCACCAGGATTTCAGAATTTGCTGCTGCTAGATCCTGATTAATCAGATCAGTAATGTGATGTGCCCAGAAGTCATATAGGTTATGCCCGCGGGAATTGGCCAATTTGGTTCCCATTTCCAGACGGTACGGCATCATCAAATCCAAGGGACGTAAGAGTCCATATAATCCAGACAACATGCGTAAACGGTCTTGTGCATAGTGCAGATCTTCATGTTTTAAACTATAGGCATCCAGACCTGTATAGACATCGCCTTTAAATGCAAAAATCGCCTGACGGGCATTGGCTAAATTAAAATCCGGTTGCCAGTCATTAAAACGTGCGGTATTTAAAGTGGCAATTTTTTCACTAACACTCATTAAGCTGGAAATTTCTGTTGCAGAAAGTGTGCGACAAACGTTGATCAAGTCCTGTGAATGTTCTAATAATCTCGCTTGAGTAAATTGGTCAGTCGGTAATGGAGTATCGTAATCGAGAGTTTTGGCTGGAGAAATTAAAGCGAGCATGGCAACCTGGTCAAAAAATGATTAATCAAACTATATCAGTCTGCTTATTTTAATTCCAATTCATGTTTTTATTCACCATAATCGTTAAAATGCACGATTCTCCTGTTAATCATCGGTTTTTATATGCCCGAGCAAATTTTTCTTCAAGGGCCTGCGGGTCAGATTGAAGTTTTTGTGGATTATCCTCAGGGTGAAGTGAAAGGATTCGCGGTAGTTTGTCACCCCCATCCATTGCAAGGCGGTACACCACAACATAAGGTTCCGGTTTTACTGGCACAAATGTATCTGGAACGTGACTGTATTGTGTATCGTCCAAGTTTCCGTGGTTCTGGTCAAAGTGAAGGTATACACGACGAGGGCTTCGGTGAGACGGATGATGTATTAGAAGTCATTCGGTTCGCTCGCAACCAGCATATTGCCCTGCCTTTTTATGCAGGCGGTTTTAGTTTTGGTGCGCATGTCATGGCAAAAAGCTATGCAGCCTTACCGGTAGAACTGCAACCAAAGCAAACCATTTTATGTGGTCTGCCGACTGCAACAGTAGCTGGTATTCGTCATTATGTGACACCAGCCATCAAAGGCGACATTCTGTTCATTCACGGTGAAGCCGATGAAGTGACTTTGCTCTCAGATATGATTGAATGGGCAAAGCCACAACGCCATTTAGTGACCGTATTACCTGGTGCCAACCATTTCTTTACCGGCTATTTAAAGCAATTACGGATCGCAATGACCCGGTACTTAGCGCTTGGCTAAATAAAAAAACCCATCAGATGATGGGTTTTTTTATTAAAAGACAAAATCTTCTGCAAAAATTTCATACATCACAGCCCGATATTTAGGCTTATCGATGTAACAGAGAATTTTTCCACCCAAGCGTTCTGCAATTTTACGGCTAGCCCAGTTTTCTTCTGCTACCGGGTAGCTTAAGACTTGAATCCCTAATGTATTAAAAGCATAGGCCACAACACAATGCACTGCCTCATGTCCATAATGATGACCATGCGCAGTTTCACGAATCCAGATACCGACTTCAGGTATTTCATCATGAAGTCGATGCAAACCACATAGCCCAATAAATTCTTGTGTTTCAATATGACGGATCACAAATACATATTCTTTATAATCAGTCATATTTTCCAGCCAATTTTGCCAGACTGTTGCAAATCCCTGTTCAGATTGTGGTGGGTCCCACGCCATAAAACGTGTCAAACTCGGCGTAATTGAAGCATAAGTTTCTTTGGCATCGGCTGATTTAAAACAATTCAGGATCAAGCGTTGACTTTGCAGTGTAGGCAAAGCTGATTGATTCTGTTGAATTAGCTCTTCCATTCAAACTCGCTAAAGCTTTCCTGCTCTTTTAGAGAGGTTTCCACTGCCTGTGCAAGCTGATTAAGCAAACTTCTTTCGGTGATACGATCCAGCCAGTCCTGTTGTTCTTCAGGATATGAGGCAATTTCACAAACCAGATGCCCTTGTTCATCTCTGGTTTCGCAACTCACAGATAAAGGCAGCGCATGGTCTTCCACGCTGACGGCAACCTGAGCTCCACTTTGGCTTAAGGTCTGAAAACCATATTTGCCTAATTTTTCGGCAAGTAAATGTGCTACATATTCCTGGGTTTCCTGACCATCCCGTGGTGTTTGGCTCTGGGTATTGGCCATGAATTTTAATTTTCGCATCGCTACTTCCAAATGGCTTTTTTCTTATATGGGTTTAGCATAAGCAATATAAACAAAACAGCCAAGCAAAAGCTTGGCTGTTTCACATAATTTTAAAAATTATTCTGACACTTGAATTGGCAATCCTGCGATTGAGGTCAATTCTGTAAAGGTCGGGAAACTGGTTGCGACCGTTTCAGTACCGACAATCTTGATCTGCTCCGAATTACGCAAACCGGCAATCGAAAAACTCATCGCGATACGGTGATCGTGATGCGATTCAATTTCACCACCCGTAAAGATTGGCAACCAGTCACCGGACTTACCCTTACCTTCAATGATGATGCCATCTTCAGTTGGGGTACAGTCGATGCCCATGGTTTGAAGACCGTCGGCCATCACTTGAATACGATCCGATTCTTTTACGCGAAGCTCGGCAGCACCGGTCAGGATGGTTTGACCTTCGGCACATGCAGCCGCAATGAATAGCGCCGGGAATTCATCAATTGCCAATGGCACCTGATCTTCCGGCATATGAATGCCTTTTAAGGTACGTGTACCACGGATACGAATATCGGCAATCGGTTCACCGCCTGCAATACGCTCGTTTTCAACTGTAATGTCCGCACCCATTTGCTTGAGGATTTCGATCACACCAGTACGGGTCGGGTTAATGCCAACTGCTTCAAGGGTCACATCCGAGTTTTCAGTAATGGCCGCACCGACCATAAAGAAAGCAGCAGAAGAAATATCTGAAGGCACCTGAATATTGGTTCCAACCAGCTTTCCGCCACCTTGCAGTGAAATTCGATTACCTTCGGTTTTCACTTCATAACCAAAGGCACGTAGCATACGTTCAGTATGGTCGCGTGTTGGTTCTGGTTCAGTCACCGAAGTTTCACCTTCTGCCCATAGACCTGCAAGTAAAATCCCTGATTTCACCTGAGCAGAGGCCATTGGCAAATCGTACTGAATCCCTTTCAGGTTTTGGTTGCCGGTGATGGATACAGGTGGCGTACCTCGCTCACCAGTGGTCTGAATTTGCGCGCCCATTTCACGTAAAGGCTTGGCAATACGCTCCATTGGACGTTTAGACAATGACGCATCCCCTGTCATCACTGAATCAAATTTCTGTGCTGCTAGCATACCCGACAGCAAACGCATTGAAGTGCCTGAGTTGCCCATATAAATGGCAGACTGCGGCGCTTTTAAGCCTTGCATGCCAACACCATGAATGGTGACTTCACCATTTTTAGGGCCTTCAATGCTGACTCCCATATCACGGAAAGCTTGCAGTGTCGCTAGAGCATCCTCACCTTCCAAAAAGCCGGTCACATGTGTGGTACCTTCTGCAATCGCACCAAACATGATCGAGCGATGTGACACAGATTTGTCACCTGGCACGGTAAATTTACCCTGAAATTTCTTGGCACCCGGCTGAATGGTAAATTGTTGTGTCACTTTATTTTTCTCCATGAAAGGTTTCTTGGCGAGCATATGGTTGAAATGCTGGCGAGCTGCCTGCGCATGACCCAATAAGCCCATCAATGCGTGGGAATCTTCATCTTCAATCAATTTGCGAATAATCGCGAGCTGCTGTTCAAAGCCATCAACAGCATTCAGAACTGCTTTTTTGTTGGCAAAAAAGATGTCATGCCACATTTGTGGATCGCTAGCGGCAATTCGCGAGAAATCCCGGAAGCCACCGGCAGCATAACGAAATATATCTAAATTGTCTTCACGCTTGGCCAATTGCTCAACCAAGTTGAATGCCATGAGATGCGGAAGATGACTGGTATGCGCCAGCACTTCATCGTGCTTGTCGACATCCATACAAATCACTTCGGCTTTCGCCGCTTGCCACAGCTGAATCAGTTTATCGACGGCCCAGTCTGCACTGCTTGGCAGTGGCGTCAAGATCACCTTGTGATTGACAAATAAATCAACTTTACCTGCATGCACCCCGGTATGCTCGGCACCTGCAATCGGATGGCCCGGTACAAAACCTTCAGGCAGTTCATCGCCAAAAACCGCTTTCGCTGCATCGACCACATTACCTTTGGTACTACCCACATCAGTAATAATGGTATTGGCAGATAAATAAGGCTTGATAGCTTCCAGCACCTTTTGCGTGGCACGTACCGGCAATGCCAGTACCACCAGATCAGCGCCTTTGACCGCCTCTACAGGATCGGCATAGCCTTCGGAAATCAGGCCAAGAGAGTTAGCATCTTCCAAAGTCTTTTGTGAACGTGTCGATGCAACAATGTCATTGGCCAAATGCTCGGCTCGAATGACACGCGCCAGACTTGAACCAATCAGTCCAAGCCCGATAAATGCAACTTTTTCAAACAGTGGCTGCGACATGGTTTAAGCTTTTGCCTCTAAACCGAGTACTTTAGCCAATGCGCTCAAGAATTTCGCATTTTCTGCTTCAGTACCAATCGATACCCGAATGTGATTAGAAATACCGACCGGACGCACAATCACCCCTTGCTTGAGCAGACCATTGAAGGTTGCTGATGGGTCTGCCTGTACATCTACCAAGATAAAGTTGGCACGTGAAGGCACATAGTTAAGACCCAAAGCCTTAAAACCAGCTTCAAGTTGCGCCATACCGGCTTTATTCACTTCACGAGAACGCGCGATAAAATCTTCATCTTTCAGTGCAGCCACCGCAGCCACCATCGCAAGATGGTTGACATTAAATGGCTGACGAATACGATTGAGATAATCCGTCACTTCTACTGAAGCCAGAGCAAAACCAACACGTAGTGCAGCCAAACCATAGCACTTCGACAAAGTACGGCTAACGATCAGGTTTGGATATTGCGCGAGGAATTTCAAGCTGTTGAAGTTTTCCGGGAAATATTCCACATAGGCTTCATCCAGAACCACGATGACATTGGCAGGAACTTTTTGCATGAACGCTTCAAATTCAGCTTCTTCAAACCAGGTTCCTGTTGGATTATTCGGGTTTGCAATGAAGACGAGTTTGGTATTGTCTTGAATGGCAGCCGCCATTGCTTCCAAGTCATGCGAAAAGCCTTTAGCTGGCACTTCAATCGCTTGTGCATTAATGGCTTGAGTCACCAATGCATAAACTGCAAAAGCATGCTGGCTATACAACACCGAATCATTTTCTGAAACGAATGCGCGGGCAAACATTTCCAGTAAGTCGTTTGAACCATTCCCCAAGGTAATCTGATCGTGATTAAAACCAAACTGGGCCTTGATCTGATCTTTCAGGATAAAACCACCACCATCCGGATAACGGCCAATTTCAGAAATTTCCGCAGCGACCGCTTCTTTGACTTTATCTGAACAACCCAGCGGATTTTCATTTGAAGCCAGTTTGACGATATCGGTAAGACCCAACTCGCGCTCAAGTTCACTGATCGGTTTACCCGGTTGATATGGCTTTAATTTTGAGATGCCTGAATTGGCTGGAACAAACGACATTTTAGACTTCCAATTTTAGGTATAAAACAGTGGTCAGCACCCTCGCCCTGACCACGTATAGCTGACTTAAAGTACAGCTGCAGGATATGAACCGAGCACGCGAACTTCTTTAACCAAAGGACGAATTTCTTCAATGGCTGCTTTCACGTGTTCCTGCTCAATATGGCCTTCAAGATCAATGAAGAACACATAAGCCCATTTTTCAGGAAGTGCAGGCCGGGTTTCAATACTGGTCAGGCTGATATTGTGCTTGGCAAACGGCGCCAGAATTTCCAGCAAAGCTCCGGCACGATCATGCGCTGAGATTAGTAATGAAGTCTTGTCATTACCACTTTGCGGCACTTTTTCACGACCAATCACCAGGAAGCGTGTGGTATTTTCCGGATTGTCCTCGATATTGCTATGCATGATTTCGAGGTCATAGATACTCGCGGCAATTTCAGAAGCAATTGCAGCAGAATGCCATTCATTACGAATACGGCGTGCTGCTTCCGCATTGGAACTTAAAGCGACACGTTCCACACCTGGATAATGAGCATCCAGCCACTTACGGCATTGTGCCAAAGTCTGCTGATGCGCATAAATCTGTTTGATGCTGTCTTTACGGGTATTTTCAGAAATCAGGAACTGATGGTGAATCGGTAATTCAACTTCGCCAATCACATTCAGGTTCGATGTTTTAAAACAGTCCAAAGTATGGTTGACCACGCCTTCAGAGGAATTTTCTACCGGCACCAGACCATAATGGGCACTGCCTGCTTCCACGTCACGGAAAACTTCATCAATGGTCGGTAAAGGACGAACCACAGCATCATGACCAAAGTGCTTGAGTACCGCAGAATGGGTATAAGTCCCGACTGGGCCAAGGAAAGCAATGCTTTGCGGCGCTTCGAGTGCCAGACAGGCCGACATGATTTCACGGAACAGACGTGCCATGGTGGTATCAGACAATGGCCCTTCATTACGTTCCATGACATTACGCAAAACCTGAGCTTCACGTTCTGGACGGTAAAACAGCGGATTCTCTTCTGAGGCAAATTTTGCTTTTGCCACTGCTTCAGCCAAACGTGCCCGACGGTTAATCAATTGCTGAATTTGCTGATCAACAGAATCGATATCTTCACGAATTTTTGCCAAATCAAGAGAAGTCGTGGTGTTTTGATCGTCGTTGATCATTGTTATGTCGCCCTTCATAAACCTTATCTGTTCAGTATAACAATAGTGAGCTTTAAAATGTTACGCAATATGACATTGCTAGATTAAGTCTTAAAAACAGACAGTTGGTTTTAACCACTCATCGCTTTTAGTCATATCTGGTAACATTTAGTTCAGCATTTTGGCTTGATTTACATTATCAAATTGTAAACTTAGCCTGTCCATCTTAACTGATTTTAATGAATATGAAATATCACTATTTCTTAATCTATATAGCGGTTTTAAGCATAAGAAAATTAAAATAATAGCTTTGTACTTGTCTTTTTTGACCTATTAAAATCTGAGATATCTTTCACAATAAAATGCACGCTCCTCACGCTCATCTCTCTTATTTAATATTGATTTTCCTAAATTTTTTACATGAAATTACTACTCTGTTACAAAGTGGAGACGTTTTTTCAACCTTTAACAGCTAGTCTAATTTAAATCATGAGTTGGGGGGATCAATCATGCCAAAAAGAATAGCAGTACTTATAACAAATAATTTTGAAGACCAAGAATACCTAGAGCCAGTGGCTGCCTTGCTGGCTGCCCATCATAGCGTCTGCAATATCGAACTTAACGCAGGCAAAGTGGTCTATGGGCTGCATGGCTGTTCTGCCGTGACCATCGACCGTGGTATCGAACAAATCAGTATTGATGACTTTGATGCCTTGCTGATTCCAGGGGGCGAATCTGCGGTTTCTCTCTCTACCGATGTTCGGGTGCTACAGTTCATCCATGCCTTCAATCAGGCCAAAAAAGCTATTTTCAGTTTATGTGATGCATCCTTATTACTGTGTGAAGCAGATGTGCTGAAAAATCGGATTATTACCAGTATCCGGGCGCATGCGAGTCGCGTACAGCATGCGGGTGGAACCTATTATGATGTAGAACTGGTGAATGACAATAATCAGTTGATTTCATCGCGTCTACCCAATGATTTACCCATTTTTATTCATGAATGTTTGGATGTCTTAAAATCATAAAGTCTTAAAAAATATTTCCCATCTTGGCCATGTTCTCCCCTATAAAAAAGAGTCCTTCGGGACTCTTTTTTTATGAGTGAGCTATTAACGTCCTAACAGACCACGTGCCACTATCTCTTTCATGATTTCATTAGTACCACCATAAATCCGCTGAATCCGCGCATCAACGAAGAAACGTGAAATTGGATATTCAGTCATATAGCCATAACCCCCAAATAATTGCAGGAGATTGTCCGCGATTTTCATCTGCATATCGGTAGAAAAACTTTTCAATGCCGCTGCAGTTTCTACATCCAGCTTCCCTTGCATATAAAGCTCAAGATTCTGGTTATAAAATGCTGCAGTTGCCAATTCATCAATTTTCGCTTGCGCCAACACAAAACGAGTATTCTGGAATTGACCGATCGCCTGACCAAAAGCCTGACGCTCTTTCACATATTGTGTGGTCACATCGATCGAGCCACGAATGGCGCCTAGAGCGGTGGCAGCGATGGCGGTACGCTCACGTGGCAATTCCTGCATCAGGTAAGCAAATCCCTGTCCCGGCTGACCCAGTAATTGGTCCTTTGGCACTTTAACATTGTCGAAGAACAGTTCAGACGTATCCTGAGCATGCAGACCAATCTTGTCCAGATTAGTGCCTTTTTTAAAGCCTTCCAGATGGGTATCGACCAGCAGCAATGAAACGCCTTTAGCTCGGGCTTGAGGATCGGTTTTGACCGCAAGCACTACCAAGTCAGCATGCTGACCATTGGAAATGAAGGTTTTTGAGCCATTTAACAGATAATATTCATCCTGCAAGATGGCACTAGTACGCATGGCTTGCAAATCTGAACCTGCACCTGGCTCGGTCATGCCAATCGCACCGACCACTTCACCGGTGACCATTTTTGGTAACCAGTATTTTTTCTGTTCTTCAGTACCAATACGCAGGATATACGGTGCTGCAATATCGGAATGACAAGACAGACCTGTGGCAATGGCACTGTATCCGGCACGTGCAGATTCTTCGATCAGCATCAAGGAATAATCGGTCGGCACCCCATAGCCACCATATTCTTCTGGAACATCGACACACAAGAAGCCATTTTCACCGAGTGCATTCCAGACTGAACGCGGCATCAGACCTTCACGTTCCCACCGGTCGTAGTACGGTGCGACATGTTCGTTCATAAAGCGTTTAAAATTATCGCGGAATAATTCTAGATCGGCATCGTAGGCAAGCATTCTATTGTCCTTGTTGTTTATCATTTTAGTTTCCTTTTCACAGACTATCGACTTTCCTGCTCCCTGTCATGTGCCGGCATTCATCTTTTTACTAACTTCACAGTCAATAAAAAAGGGAAGCCGAAGCTTCCCTTTTAGACATGAAAGACAGACTCAAAATTAGTGAGCGTTATTGCCTTCTTGTGCCATTTTTTCGTCAATTTCTGCAGGATTTGCTAAAGCATAGTTCAGCTTGTCCATATCTAACTGGCCCACCCATTTCGCAACCACTAAAGTCGCCAAAGAGTTACCGACCAGATTGGTCAAGGCACGAGCTTCAGACATGAAACGATCGATACCGAGAATCAATGCCAGACCTGCAACAGGAATATTCCCTACAGCAGCCAAAGTTGCCGCCATCACAATAAAGCCTGAACCAGTCACGCCTGCCGCACCCTTAGATGAGATCAGAAGTACCAGAAGCAGGGTAATTTGATGAGACAAGTCAAGTTGCGTATTGGTTGCTTGCGCAATAAAGATTGCAGCCATCGTCAAGTAAATCGACGTACCATCCAGGTTAAATGAATAACCAGTTGGAATCACCAGACCTACCACTGATTTTTCAGCACCGGCAAGTTCCAGTTTCTTCAACATACGTGGCAGTACTGATTCTGAAGATGACGTCCCCAGTACAATCAGAAGTTCTTCGCGAATCAGGCGGATCATCTTCATGATACTGAAACCAGCAAAACGCGCAATTGAGCCCAATACGATGAAAATAAACAGTACGCAGGTGACATAGAAACAAATGATCAACTGTGCCAGCTGAGCAAGAGAACCAATACCATATTTACCAATGGTAAAGGCCATCGCACCAAATGCACCGATTGGAGCAAGTTTCATCACCATGTTCACGATGTTGAAGAATACATGTGAAATCTGGTCAATAAGTTTCAGGACTGGCTTGCCTTGATCACCCAGCTTATGCAGTGCAAAACCAAAGATGATCGCGAACAATAGAACCTGCAGGATTTCTCCTTCTGCAAATGCGCCCACAACCGTATTTGGAATAATGTTCATCAGGAAGTCGATAGTCGATTGTGACTCACCTGAAGCAACATATTTACTGATGCCACTGGTATCCAGTGAAGCAGGATCAACGTTCATGCCCACGCCAGGCTTGACGATGTTAATCACGACCAGACCGATGACCAAAGCAATCGTAGATACGATCTCGAAGTAAAGTAAAGCAACACCACCAGTTTTACCGACTGATTTCATGCTTTCCATACCCGCAATACCGCTCACCACGGTACAGAAAATCACAGGTGCGATGATCATTTTAATCAGACGGATAAATGCATCACCAAGCGGTTTAAGCTGTTCACCCAAGCCAGGGACATGTTGTTCTACGCCATTGATAATTTGCGTACCACTAGGCGAAAAATGCCCGACCAGAATACCTGCGATAATGGCCACAATCACTTGAAAATACAGTGACTTATAAATTGGTTGTTTCGCCATAATAAATCTACTTGAACGATATCAAAAATAAGAAAGACCATTTTGAGAAATATACTGACCTCTTCATCCCTTCTCAGGGTGAACCGGATCAAATCTCAAAAGGCTCAAGAGAATGTTCAAAATGATAATCAGCCATGCATTGAATCTGACACTCAGCATCAGACCAAAGTATTAAATGGGAGAAAGAGATTAAGAAAAATTAAACAGACTCTAAAAATTGCCTAAATTTTACCGAATATTCATACTAAATGTGCATAACTTATTATGCGCTTGTTTATGTTTTAACCAGAATAGATTAGACATTAGTCGATAATCAGATTTAACTGATTGTTTTACGTATACTGAAATGTTTATGGATTTTCACCCTCTCCCTTGACATTAATATTTTCTGCAAGCTGTAAAAAGTTATGAATACCAAAAGAAATATTTATAAAGATTTCGAACATCCCTTTGCCCAATATGTACGCATTGTGGGTAAAGGGAAAAATGGCGCCCGCTCTCTCTGCTATGATGAAGCCTATCAAGCCTTCAGTATGATTTTGAAAAATGAAGTGCTGGATGTGCAGTTAGGTGCATTCTTGATGTTATTGCGGGTCAAGGAAGAATCTGTAGATGAGTTGGCCGGTTTTGTACAGGCGACACGTGACCAGCTGAGTTTCAAAAAACTGGATGTCGATCTGGACTGGTCTTCATATGCGGGCAAGCGCAAGCATTATCCATGGTTTATTCTGGCAGCCCTGACACTGGCCAAGCATGGTTATAATATTGTGATGCATGGTGCCTCGGGCCATACCATGAACCGCGTTTACACCGAACAGGTGCTGACTTACTTAGGCTATCCAATCTGTCAAAATGATGCCGAGGTTGAACAGCAACTTCTACAACAGCATTTTGCTTACATACCGTTAGAAGTAATTTCTCCGATTCTTGCAGACTTGATTGCGCTGCGTAATGTCATGGGCTTACGCTCCCCAATTCATACCCTGGCGCGTCTGATCAATCCCTTTAATGCCAAAGCGACCCTGCAAGCCATTTTCCATCCAGCATATCGTGGTTCGCATCAGCAAGCAGCTTTCCGCTTGGGCTATAAAAATAGTGCCGTGATTAAAGGTGAAGGGGGCGAATTCGAGCGTAATCCGGATGCCAAAACGCTCATCTGTGGCATTAAAGATGGCCTGCTCTATGAGCATGAATTGCCAAAGCTCACTGATAACCGCAGTCCTATTGAAGAAAAACTGGATCTAGCGCTATTCAAGGCTGTCTGGAATGGTCAGCAAAGCCATGAGTATGGCGAGATTGCAGTGATAGAAACCATGGGCATTGCGCTATATACCATGGGCGTGTGTGGCAGCTTTGAAGCTGCGATGCAAAAAGCCAAAACCTTATGGGCGAATCGTCACACGGTTTAATCTTGTACAAAAGAAAAAAGCATTGTTCAGTGAATGAACAATGCTTTTTTTAATTGTATTGCTATTGGCTGGGAATTAAGCCTTAAACAAAACGAATCGGCTTGAATTCAGGTTCATTCTTGTGATGATCATCATCACACTCTTCACCCTCTTCTTTAGTACCGCGATCGATATAACCGCTGCGCTCATTTTCAGGCAGGTTTTTCATTTCCCAGGCATACACTGCCTGCATACAGGTCTGACGTTGTTCTGGTGTCAAGGCTACACCGTTTGGCCACTTTCCAATTTCGACTGCTGTTCTTAGGCGTTCAACAATCTCAGGATTGAGTACGGCAAGCATTTGTTCAATATTCATGATTTAATCCTGCTTAAAATAATCAAAGTCCTGATTCCACCCCAGTTTGGTTCGACAGGCATTATAAAAGTCATAACCCGGTGGATGCAGAAGATTCAGTTTAAAGGGATGCTTGCGAATATGGACGCTATCACCCACATTCAAAGACACACTGTGTTGTCCATCCGCACTAACCATCGGCAGTACGCGATTTTCACGAATCAATAATTTAATTTCACTATGTCCACCGACCACAATCGGGCGTGAAGACAAGGTATGCGGATGCATCGGTACCAAGGCAATCGCATCCATACTTGGATGTACGATCGGGCCACCACCAGAAAGCGCATAAGCTGTAGAACCAGTCGGCGTAGAGACAATCAGGCCATCACTGTGCTGACGATAGACATATTGCCCATCAATATTCAGCTCAAAATCGATCATATGCACCGATTTCCCTGAATGTAGCACCACATCATTTAGGGCAATGGCATCGTAAATCACTTCACCTTTGGAGCGAATTTCAACTTCGAGTAAAAAACGTCGCTCAGTCTGAAAGTCACCTTTTAATACCTGATCCAGCTTGAAGATCACTTCGGTCGGCTTGATATCCGTTAAAAACCCCAGACGACCACGGTTAACCCCGATTACCGGGGTATTGTACTTGACCAAGGCGCGTGCTGCATGTAACAGCGAACCGTCACCGCCCACGACAATCACCAGATCCACCACCTCACCCAATAAGGCACGACTGACGGTTTGGGTATTTTGATAGGGAACAAGTTCAGCTGTCGCTGCATCAAAAACTGGATGTAGGCCTAGATTGAGAAGATGATCGTGAATAAGGCATAAGGTTTCAACCACCGACGATTTATCAGGACGTCCTATTAACCCGATATTTCGAAAGGTCTTATGGGAAATTTGCACCAGTGTCGTCGCTCCGCTACGAATCCTGCTTATCATAACATTAAGCTATACCTGGATGACAATTTATAACAGTGCTTCATAGGTAGGAAATTATTTGAAATATATTCGAATTAAGGAGAAATTGTGGGGTTTCATTTTAATTTTAAGCGCATTTCTTGATTAAATATTGCAAAATAATGAAAAGCTTCGCATGATTAGCACAATTTCACAGGATCTTATAAGTATTTATGAAATCTGAACGTGGCATGGGGTTTCTTGCCTTAATTTTTTCTATTATTGTCATTTCTATCTTTGTAGCATTTAGTATCTATTTGATTAGATTAGACAATATTGTACGCGACAAGTTTGAAGGTCAGCGCTGGGATATTCCGGCCAAGGTCTTCGCACGTCCGATGGAAGTGTACGTGAATGCCCCAGTCAGCCTGCAGGATTTCCAACAAGAATTAAAATTACTCGGTTATAAAAATTCGGATAGTTATACTAAATCAGGCAACTTTGTCACCACGGGTAATACCCTGTATGTGCATACACGCGGCTTTGATTTTGGTGACCGGGTTGAACCGGAACAAATATTGAAAGTCAGTTTCAGCGGTGAACAGATTGCAGAAGTCAGCGCAACCAAACCGTCTTCAAGCGGGATTGCGCGTTTAGAACCTTTATTAATTGGTGGGATTTATCCGCAGCATAACGAAGACCGTGTGCTGATCAAGCTAAATAAAGTGCCTAAGCCCTTGATCGAAGCGCTGATCGCGACCGAAGACCGTAAGTTCTATGAGCATCATGGGGTTTCACCGCGTGGTATTGCACGTGCCGTAGTCAGCAATATTACCGGTGGTAAACGTCAGGGTGGCTCAACCTTGACCCAGCAATTGGTTAAAAATTTCTATTTGACCCCGGAGCGCACCTTAAAACGTAAAGTAAATGAAGCCTTTATGGCGATGCTGATTGAATTGCATTATGACAAGAATGAAATTCTGGAAGCTTATTTAAATGAGGTGAATCTGGGCCAGAATGGTAACTATTCTATTAATGGTTATGGTCTGGCATCGCAGTTTTATTTTGGCCTGCCACTGCGTGAACTGAATATTTCCCAGCAAGCATTTCTGGTTGGTCTGGTTCAAGGTCCGAGTCTATATAACCCATGGCGCAATCCTGAAAGTGCAAAAAAACGCCGTGATATCGTCCTGAATAATATGCTGGTGATGGGCTATCTGACTCAGGAACAATATGAAAAAGAAACCGCACGTCCGTTAAATGTCATTTCAAAACCGACTTTAGGCCCTGCCCGCTTCCCGGATTTTCTGGATATTGTACGTCGTCAATTACGCACAGATTATCAGGAAACCGATCTGACCAATCAGGGTCTGCGAATTTTCACCACTTTAGATCCTTTAGCCCAAACCAGAATTCAGGACAGCTTTAAAGAGACGGTGGCGCGTTTAAGTAAATCCAATCCGGGTCGCCTGAAAGATTTACAAGGTGCGGTATTGGTATCGCATCCGGAAAATGGTGAGCTGGTAGCCGCAGTAGGTTCTACTCAAGATTTTACCGGCTTTAACCGTGCAGTCGATGCCAAGCGTCAGGTTGGTTCCCTGTTAAAGCCTGTGATCTACCTGAGTGCACTGGAATCGAACCGTTATCATTGGGCGAGCCCGATTGAAGACAGTGAAATCAGCATTAAGAGTGACGGCAAAACCTGGACACCGAAAAACTATAGTGGTCGTGGACATGGTGTCATTCCAATGTCACAAGCCTTATCGCAATCTTATAACCTGTCCACTGTGCGTTTAGCACAAGAATTTGGCCTGTCTACCTTTATTAATCATCTGAAAAAATTTGGTGTAACTTCAGATATTCCATCTTATCCGTCGATTTACTTAGGTGCGGTAGATATGTCCCCGATGGAAGTGATGAATATTTACGGCAACTTTGCTACAGGCGGCTTTAAATACCCAACCAAAGCGATTCGCTCTGTGGTGGATGCCAACGGCCGCTCTCTGGATCGTTATAGCCTGAGTGTGCAACCGACCATTGATCCGGCTTCTGCTTATGCTCTGAATTATGGCTTACAACAGGTCATGTCGAATGGTACAGGTCGTGCAGCCTATAACAGCTTACCACGTAGTCTGAATCTTGCCGGCAAATCCGGTACCACGAATGACAGCCGTGACTCATGGTTTGCCGGATACTCAGGTAATTATATGACCGTGGTTTGGCTCGGTCTGGATGACAACAAAGTCACTGGCTTGACCGGTTCTTCAGGTGCCCTGCCCGTGTGGACCAATGTCATGAAACAGTTGCGCCAGAAACCGGTGAATTTGCCACAGCCGAATGAAATCGAATGGCATTGGCTGGATCGTTATACCGGTCATTTATCGGCACAAGGCTGTGAAGGCGCCATGTATATCCCGATTTCGCGTCATGCCCTGCCAAATCAGGCAACTGCCTGCGGCATCTCGCATTATGCGACGGAACCTTATGATATTGATTCAGAACCTGCGCCATCTGATACTGAACAGGATGATATGAGTCGCTATATACAAGAAAGTGAAACAGAAATAGAACGCGATCTTGAGAGCGAAACCCGTATTATCGCCAGTGGAAGTTATAGCCATTAATTGAGTCTATGTTTATGTTAAGAAAAATCCTCCCTGGTTTGCTCATCCTCAGTCTGGTGGGCTGCCAAAGTATCTCCGAGCCAAAAAAGCCAGTTAGCCCCGCCAAGCCTGCGACGGAAAAACCTAAGGCAAAAACACCAGACGGCGTCGTGATTACGCCTTATGACCGTCCTGACATCAAACGTCAGAAAATTGTCATTCCTGAACAGAAGCCGAAAAGCCAAAAGTTTGATGATGGCCGTAATTTGCCGGCCTTCAAGAGTCTGATGCAGCAAACCCAGCAGGCCTATACCAAGCAGCAATTTGCTCAAGCTGAAGCTGCTGCAACTCAGGCACAGCGACTGGCCCCTCAGGCACCAGAAACCTATTTATACTTGGGCATGATCGCCAACCGTAAAAATCAGCCAGCAAGCGCCGATGCTTTTGCCTTACGTGGCCTGAGTTATGCACAATCTAGTGTCATGAAAAAGCAGCTTTGGCAAGTGCGCCTTAAATCTGCTCAGTTGCGGAAAAATGCCAAAGCGATTCAGCAAGCTCAACAGGCACTGAAAAAGCTTTAAGATAATTTTCTATAGAAACTGACTTACTAATAGAAAGCGTATTTTCTAGATATAGCGTCTAAATATAGCGAATGCCGGCAATGCCATAAGCATGCTGGCTTTTTGCATAATCGAGCTCATCAGTCTTCATTCCGCCTAAAGCAAAAACCGGAATCTGTACCTGCTCTGCCATTTGCTTGAATTGTTCCCAGCCTAGCGCAGGTGTTTCTGGATGAGTCGCTGTCGCCAGTACCGGACTGAGTAAAGCCGCTTCACAGCCGATCTGTTCTGCATGCATTAAAGCGGTCAGGTCATGACAAGCTGCCAGATAACGATAGCCAGATTTAAGTTCGCCTTGTTTCAAGTCCATCAATTGAGTCTGTTTTAGATGAATCGTGCGAATCGTCTGCTGCTGCAATTCATTCAGTTGTGACCAAAGCTGCTGATTAATGATTAACTTGGAGAGTTGATCTACCGGATATTGCTGTACTTGCATGATCCGTTCAGGCGTTGCTTCCACGCGCCAATACAACATTTGATCTGTATCCAGACTTGATAAGATATCCAGATCTTCAGCAATCTTGATGCGCTGCGGCCATTGCAGCTTTTGAATTATGGACTGATTGGCTTTCGGAAAATTCAGCTGACCAAGTTCTTCCCGGCTGTACCAGCGCCAAGGCTGTTTGATTTCAGCCAGTTGAGCAGGCTGTACTAAAGCATGGAAAATATGCAAATTGACGATGAGATCTTCATATTCATGAGAAATAAAATCAGAGGCATGCCAGCGTTCAATATCAACACCGACCTCTTCAATCACTTCGCGGCGGCAAGCTTCGACTGGTAATTCACCCTGTTCAACTTTTCCGCCTGGAAATTCATATTTATTACCCTGATGCTGCTTGGCTTCACGCCAGCCGACTAGAACCTGATTTTGATGAAATAAAAGCGCAATTGCGACATGAATCGTAGCTTTAGTCATGATGTACAGAACCGTTGAAGTTTTACAGATTGTAAGCAAATTAGAGTTTTTTATAAATTGCTCAATATTTCGTTGACAGACCTATTCGATAATGATTATCATTTAAATCAATCCAAAACACACCACGGAGTCGACGGAATGAACGCCCCATTTAGCTTATTTACCCGTAACAATGATACTCACCATGCTTTGCCAATGCTGCACTCCAACAATCTTTTTGCACTGGGTCGTGAAATCCGGATCATGCATGCCGGCGAAGAATACCGCTTGCGTCTGACCCGCAATAACCGTCTTATTCTGACCAAATAATTAAATCAGTTCTAATAATAACAAACGTGGGAAGCAGCAGTATGAATCAGCGCATACTGCTTTTTAATCTTCTGATCATGAGATTTGCTATTCAAGCTTAAAACTCAATAACACTTTAAGTCCGCCCAGATCCGACGGCGCATAGTCAATTTTAGCTGCATGCAGTGCCATAATTTTCTGGCAAATGGACAGACCTAGACCTGAACCCTGAGTGCGAGTCCCTAAGGCTCGATAGAAACGTTCACCTAGTCGTTCCAGCACATCATCAGCAATCCCCTCTCCTGAATTTTCAATCAGCAACTGTATCTGATGCTGCTGAATGACTGTCCTGATCTCGACCTGTCCCTGCGGCGACGTATAACGAATGGCATTGTCGACCAGATTGCGGATACAGCTAAAGATCAGCTCCTGATTCGCTTCAATCACAGCATCTTCAAGGTTTAGATTCCAATGAATGTCTTTTTCTTCTGCAAAAGGCTGCAATGCCTGCAAAGCCTCCTGAACCAGATTTTTAAGATTAATCGTTTGCGTTGGTAATTGCTCTGTGCGCTCCGGATCAAGTCGCGCCAGTAAAAGTAAATTTTCCAGTACCTGCGTACCGCGGTTGACATCATTCTGGATCAACTGCAATGCCTGAGGTAGTTGTGGATCATCTTGATATTTGCGTTTTAAAACCTGTAGCCGCATTTGAATCGCAGACAGTGGCGAACGCAGCTCATGCGAAGCATCTGCAGTAAAACGCTGTTCGGCAGCCAGTGACTTTTCTAGCCGGCCGAGCATGGCATTCAGCTGGCGAATAATCGGTTGCAGTTCAGTGATTTCAGGATCAGGCGTTTTGATAGGACTCAGATCCTGAGCAGTCTTGGAACCGATTGCGCGGGAAATCTTGTTTAATGGCCGTAACTGGCGTCTGATCGCAACACGCAAAATCAGCCATTGCACTAGCCATAAAATGAATAAGATCCCGGCAAAGCCCAATGTGGTTTGCCAGAGCTCATCGAAACGTACTGAAAGCGGTTGTATGATTTTGACCTGAAGGTCGTCATCTTCCGCAGTCAGGATGCGGATAAAACGACCATTCTCATAAGCAAACTGGAAGCCGTTGTTCTGTGCTTTTGGAATGGGATTAATTAATTCATCATCAATCGAAGTTGTCAGTACCTGCTGATCCAGCAACAAGGCATACTGGATATCAAACTGTTCACTGAGCTCATCCACCTGGGTGCCTTTGGCCTGGGTGACATCGCCAAGCAGCAACTCAGAAATCTGCTCCATTAATTCATCATGCAGCTGACTGGCCTGATAACTGGAAATTCCCAATAACAGCAGCCAGGCCAATATTCCGGCCAAGATGGAACTGAACAGCGCATGTTTAATTAGCCGGGTTTGCAGGGAAATAGCAGCCGACATGGGGTTAAGCCTCAGCCTTATGCATGCGATAGCCCAGACCGCGAATGGTCTTGATCATCTGGCTGCCAATTTTTTTACGTAACTGATAGATAAATACTTCAATGGCATTACTTTCAATTTCATCACCCCAAGCGTACAGCGATTCTTCCAGCTGTTCACGGGTGACAATATGTTCAGGCTGCTGCATCAGCTTGTATAGAATTTGAAATTCCTTCGCAGTCAGATTCACAGCTTGACCTTCTTTAGTTAGGGTCTTGGCTTGAGTGTCCAGACTGAGATCCTGCCATTGCAGGATATGATTCGGTGTTTGCTGTTTCTGTCTGAGTTGGGCACGAACTCGGGCCGAAAGTTCTTCCAGACTAAAAGGTTTGACCAGATAATCATTCGCGCCTAAATCCAGACCTTCAACCCGGTCATCAATACTGTCTTTGGCCGTAATAAAAATCACCGGCGTATCTTGATGTTGGCTGCGCAAAATTTTCAGAATGTCATCTCCAGTGGCATTCGGCAGGCCACGATCCAGCAGAATACAGTCATATTTATGCTGCTCAATCGCTAGGATCGCATGATCACCACGCTCTACCCGATCAATCACATAACCGTCCATTTCCAGCCAAGTCTGGATACTGTCTGCCTGAGACTGATCATCTTCCGCCAAAAGAATACGCATATTCTGCTCCGTTTGCTTCCTTGTTCTATCTTGCCTTGAAAAAGTTCCAGACTCAAAAAAACCACATGCTTTTTGGTAACTTGCATGTGGTTTCTTGTCGCTGTGTTCAAATTGATTTCAGCAAATCAGGCGATATTAGAAACGAACCTGATCAACCTCAATTTCAACACGTTTTGCCGGTTTATAATCAATGTCGATTTCACCTGTGATGATTACCGGTGTTTTGGCTGAAATCGGTTTGCCTTGCCAAAGTTCATCATCAATCTCAACAGTAATAGTTCCTGTGCTGTCTCGGAACTGGTATTTTTCATCACCGACCGCTTTCACGACATAACCTTTAAGCTGAACCTTACTGTCATCTTTCATGGCCAGTGCCTGTTTGACTGTGGTCGATTTAGCAAAAGCAGCCTGATTCACAGCAGTGTCGCTACTTGCTATCGTAGCCGTCGCGATAGAACCCATCAATGCAGCTGCCAAAACCGTATTTATCATCATTTTCATCGCAATTACCTCTTTAAAGTCTTGCCTTGTTTCGATGATGCTATTAAAACAGCCGAAGATGAATTGAATCTTAAGATTGCTTCATTTTCAAAATTAATTTAAGGGCACAACTCTCAGGACTTCTTCAAGCGTGGTCACACCTTCCAGAATCTTGCGTGCCCCGGCAATTCTGAGCGGCTCTACCCCTTCTTTTTTAACCTGCTGACGCAGCTGGTTCAGGTTGGCATCGGCACCAATCAGCTGTTTGGTGGTCAGACTCAATGGCATAATCTCATAAATCCCGATACGGCCTTTATAGCCGGTATGCCGGCATTCTTCGCAGCCCACCGCCTTAAAGACAAATTCCGGTCGCGGCAAAGGATAATCCGTAGCTAGATGCTGCCATTCCTGTTCATTCAGGAAGCTTTCCTGTTTGCAGTGCGGACACAGCTTACGTACCAGACGTTGAGCCAGAACACCCAAGATGGTTGCTGCTGTCAAAAATGGCTGTACGCCCAGATCATGCAGACGGGTCAGACTCGACGGCGCATCGTTGGTATGTAAAGTTGAGAGAACCAGGTGACCGGTCAATGCGGCCTGAATCGCCATATTGGCAGTGTCCTGATCACGGATCTCCCCGACCATGATAATGTCCGGATCTTGACGCATCAGTGCGCGCACGCCGTCAGCGAAGCCAAGATCGATACCATTATTGACCTGCATTTGGTTAAAGCTGGGTTCCAGCATCTCGATCGGGTCTTCAATGGTACAGACGTTGACCTGTTCAGTCGCCAGCTGCTTCAAGGTTGAATAAAGCGTAGTAGTTTTACCGGAACCGGTTGGGCCGGTCACCAGAATAATACCATGACTGTGACTGGTGAGATTATTCCAGTCATTGAGCAAATGGCCTTCAAAACCGAGTTGCTGGAAGCTTCTCACCAGCACTTCCGGATCGAAAATACGCATCACCAGTTTTTCACCAAAGGCGGTCGGCAAGGTCGACAGACGCAGTTCAGTTTCCTGTCCTTTAGGTGTCCGGGTTTTCAGGCGGCCATCCTGTGGCTTACGTTTTTCCGCCACATTCATCCGGCCCAGAATCTTGATTCGGGAAATGACGGCGGTCAATGTATTGGCCGGCATGTTGTAAATCGTATGCAGCACCCCATCAATCCGGAAACGGATCTTGCCGGTGTCTTTACGTGGTTCCATATGAATATCACTGGCACCTTGTTCAAAAGCAAATTGCAGCACCCAGTCCACCAGTTTGACAATATGCTGGTCATTGGCATCCGGATTCTGGGAATCGCCCAGTTGCAGCAAGGCTTCGACGCCCTTATTTTCCCGGTCATAGGCAGACGATTTTTGTGAACCACTAACTGCACGACTGACTTGATAGTATTCAGTAATATAACGTTGTAATTGTTCTGGATTCAGTAATACCCGTTGTATTTTTTTTGGTGCAATATTCTGCTCGAGATTCGACATCCATTCAGTTTTATAAGGCTGATCTGTAGCAATCAGAACTTTGTCTGCCTGAATTTCTACCGCCAGAATACGGTTGCGCAGTGAATATTCCTGCGACATGACATGGGTCAATGCCTGTACATCAGCTTTGAGCGGATCAATGATATAGAACATCAATCCGGTTTTTTCTGCCAGCCACTGACATAAACGGTTCAGGGTCAACGTCGTTTGAGGATGGGACTGATCGACCAGATTAAAATTGGCAATCCACTGTAAAGGGTGCCATTTTAATTGTTCACGTTGCCGATGAGTGGTTTGTACCAGCATCCGGTCGCGTTCACTGATCTTACCGTCTTTAAAGAGTTGGTCTAGACACCATGCCGTATCCATTTCAAAGTCAAATTTCATTATTATCAGTCCCCAAACTTGCCTCCACTATAACAAGTTTTTGCAGTTTTTCGCATGCTCTCGACCTATCGAATGTACGTTTCTATTTCAATCTCAAAAAGAAAGTAAAGAATGGATTTGATCGTTACCGCAACATTTTTAATCTATGCAAACCTGATCTCATCACATATATTTTTAAATAATCAACTCTTAGCTTGCTGAGGTCACAGATGGATCTGACTGCGGTTCCCCTGCATGCGCATTCTTTTCATGAACTGCTCACGATACTCACCTCGGCATTGGGCTGCGGCCTGCTAATTGGTCTGGAGCGGGAACGGCATAAGCAACGTGAGCAGCAGCCGAGTTTTGCCGGCTTACGTTCCTTTGCGATCTGTGCTTTATTGGGCGCACTGTGTTTCCTTTTTGGAATCGTGATTGCTGTAATAGGTGCTTTGATCGTGGGTGGTATGGTCATTTTATCCATCAAAAATCAGCCAGATGACCCGGGCATTACCACAGAGCTTGCATTTGTGATGACCTATTTTATTGGCGCCATGTGTTTGTGGAATATTCCTCTGGCAGCCGGTCTTTCTGTGCTCTTAACCGGTATTTTGATGGCCAAACATACCATGCACAATATTGCCGGAAAATGGATTAAAGAAGCCGAATTTAGGGATGGACTATTATTACTGGCCTTAATTTTGATTGGTCTGCCGCTGACCCCTGACCGGCCTTTTTGGGGCGAAGTGCTTAACCCTTATCTTATTTTAAAATTACTGACCTTAATTTTAGTGGTACAAGCTTTGGCGCATATTGCGAAACGCTTTTTCTCGACTAAAAATGCCCTGATGCTGTCCTCCATCGCTTCCGGTTTTGTTTCCAGTACAGCCACCATCGCACAGTTGGGCTTACAGGTCCGTAAAGGTGAAATGGATGCACGATCGAATGCCGGCGCCGCGCTGATGTCCTGTATCTCGACTATCGTGCTGCTATTGATTGTGGTTGGAGGCGTATCATGGAGCTGGTTGAAAATCCTGCTCTTACCGTCTTTAGTTGCCGTAATCCTTCTGGCAGCCTGTGCATTTTTATTACTGCGCAAGGCGAAACCGGCTCCGAGCATGGAATCATCAGACAGCCAAATGTTCAGCTTAAAAGAAGCCGTGATTATTGCAGTCACATTAACATTGATTCAGGCTGGAGTTTACGGACTGGAGGTCTGGCTCGGGGATGCCGGCTTACTGGCCGGGACCTTGCTCGCCTCTTTATTCGAGATTCATGCCGCGATGGCCAGTGTCGTCGTTCAAGGCGATCCTTCAAATATGCGTCTGATTTATGCCCTGCTTTTAGGTCTGGGTGCTCATGCCCTGGCCAAGTCAGCCAATGCAGCTTTGACCGGTGGCTGGAAGTTTGTCCTTTATTTTGCGCCTGTGCAGATTTTGCATATGGCAGTGTTGATTGGGGTTTTGTGGTGGATGGTCTTTTAATTATTAAATATTTCTAACTAATTAATTTTTATATTTTTACTAGGTTTTATTTCAATATTTTATAGTTATAATCGGATGGCTTAACTTTTAAAAAACAATTGAATTAATATAATTTTTATAGGGTATTTATGAAATTTAAGACTTTATCATTCGCAATTTTTAGTGCATTCATGTTAAGTGCATGTGGCGGAGGCTCATCTTCTGAATCATCAAATGAAGGCACAGGCACAGGCACAGGCACAGGCAGTCTTGAACTTAGCACACCCTCATTTCAACAATGGACTACATTTTTCATTGATGAATATTCTGATTCAACTTTAGATTATGAAATTGAGCAAAGTACTTTTGATCAAGGAAATTTATACTTTAAAGTTGAAGAAACCACAGGTTGGGATGAAAGCGATACATTCTCTTTAACCGAGAATGGATTATATGATACAGGCAATATCCATACTAAATATGGACAGTTAAATGGAGTAATAAGAACAAATGCTACTACATGGCAACTAGCACCATACTCCTCTATTAACTCAAAAGATCTTCAAACGACCATTAAATTTAAAGAAATTGATATTAGTGGTAAAAATATTGCTCCACTACTTAGTCCTATTAATTATTTAACACTTAAATATAATTTACTTGATACCTATACAATGGGGGAATTAGGTGAAAAATTTTATACCTTAACAAGTGATGCAAAATTCCCAGAAAACTCAAAATGCATTCAATTTCAAGATATTTCAAATTCAAAAGAATATATTGAGCTCTATAAATATTCACTTGAAGAAGATATACAAGATTACTTAAAAACAGAATGGGCGAATGTATCCACCGATAGTAAAAACTATTCTAAAAAAACCTTTAAAGACGCAATTGCTTATTTAGATCTCCGAGAAGATCAGCAATGGGGTCTCGCAGAATATAAAAGTAAATATTATGAAGTGGATTATCATCCAGCAGGAAAAGAATATGATTTCAAAAACTTGCTATCAGAACTTCAAAGTTTGATAACTTCGGCAAAAGATAATAATGAGAAAAAATTTCGCCAAGAACTTTATAACTTAACTCAAAATGCATGCAATGCATTTAACGATGTCGCATCAAATGAGATTAAAAAACAGATGAATAATGTGACCAGTAAGTAATTTTTATCATTTGTCTTGGTTGGTAGCTAAATCATTTAAGAAATACAGGAACTTAAAGTTCCTGTATTTTCACCTTGTTATCACCTATTTTAAACTTCACATCTAAATCAGCAAACTTCATCCCATATACCCGTTCTTCATCTTCCTGATACGCTGGTCTTGGATCTAAAGATAAGACAGCTTCTAGTTCCTGAATCGTCTGCACAGAAATTTTTCCATTTCCTAGTAATTGTTGCTTTTGCTGCTCCGCTTCATCACACCAGATGACGGTTTTACGTGATGGTTCATCCTGTGCATAACCACTTTGTGCTTCGATGATAGCATCCGAATATTGAATATAAGGTTTGATATCCATAATTGGCGTGCCATCCAGCAAATCACTCCCCGTGACATACACCTGAACATGCTTGCCAACCTTTCTCACTTCTTTGAGTTTGACCACAGATAAACCAATCGGTGATGGACGATACATGCTGCGTGTAGCAAACACGCCTATTTTCTTGTTACCGCCCAAACGTGGCGGACGCACTTGTGGACGAAACTGGCTATTGTCCTGGTTTTTATTGTCATGAAATTGCCAGATCAGCCAAAGATGACTAAATTCTTCAATTCCCTCAAAGGCGAGCAGGTCATTATAAGGCCCGACCATTTCGATATAGCTTTCGACCTGAACCAGATTCGGCTGACGAGGAATACCAAATTTTTCTTTATAGGGAGAGCGAATATAACCAATTATCGGCAGCTTCAGTTCAGTCATCATCACTTTTTTTGATAAGCTCAATTAAATATATTCAGTTTATCGAGAATGAATTTAGATTAGAATAGCAAGCTGTTCTAATTTGATAATTTATTGAGACCTTTAATGGCTGCTTTTAACGTCGAAAAGATTACTCACGTCCACCACTGGAATGATACTTTATTCTCTTTTAAAACGACTCGTGACACTGCTTTGCGTTTTAAAAACGGTCAGTTTGTAATGATCGGCCTTGAAGTCAATGGCAAGCCGTTAATGCGCGCATATTCAATTGCAAGCGCAAACTACGAAGAAGAGTTAGAATTTTTCTCAATTAAAGTGCCTGATGGTCCACTGACTTCGATTTTACAGAAAGTAAAAGTCGGCGATGACATTTTGGTTTCTAAAAAGCCAACAGGTACATTGGTACTTGATGACTTGAACCCAGGTAAAAATCTTTACCTGCTTTCTTCTGGTACTGGTCTTGCACCGTTCCTGTCGACTATTCGCGATCCTGAAACTTACGAGCGTTTTGAAAAGATTATCGTAGTTCACGGTACCCGTTTCATTTCAGAACTGGCTTATCAAGATTTGATCCTGAATGAAGTGCCAAATCATGAATTCTTCTCTGAACTCGGCGCGAAAGAAAAATTGGTATATTACCCAACCGTAACCCGTGAAGAATATCCAAACCAAGGTCGTGTTACGACTGCGATTGAAACCGGCGAACTGTTTGAAAAAATCGGTCTGCCACGTTTCAACCCGGAAACTGACCGTGCCATGTTATGTGGTAGCCCGGCATTCCTAGATGACGTTGCTGCGCTTCTTGACCAACACGGTCTGAAAGAATCTCCAAAAATGGGCGTTCTAGGTGACTACGTGATTGAACGTGCATTTGTAGAAAAATAAGATTTGCTAAACTAAAAAACCGGACTTTTAAGTCCGGTTTTTTATTGGAACCATCACTAAATAATTAACGATCGCGACCTTCCTGGTTTGCAGAACCTGAACAGCCTGCGCCACCTGCAATGATGAAACCCGTTTGCGCTTTACATGAACCAATCATACGGCCATGAGAGTCAAATGTAGTCACTGACGATGCACAGCCCGTCAATATAACAGTCACTACGAGTGCAATAAGTGCCGATAATTTCATGATATTCCCCTTTATTATTTACGGTTTTAAATTAATCTGATTTTGGCTTGGTGGCGTTGGTAATAGGCCCGTAGCAGCATTTGGCGTATTATAATTCACACCCAAGGCATCGCCTGAACCACTACAATGTGCACTTGCGGTCGAAAGTAGGCCACGCGTCGCCATACATGAACCGATGATTTTTCCTGTTGCATCATAAGTCACGACTTTGGAACTACAAGCGGCTAGCCCCGATATTGCCAATATTGAAAAAATTTTAATTAAATTCACATTAACCCTCGCACGATGCAAAAAACTAAATTATTAAAATTTATGTATATTTTCTGAATTTCGCCAGAGATTCTAATTTAATTTATTAATTTGTAAAGCTTTATTTTTCAAATATTATAAAAATGGAAATAAATAAAAAGCTGCCCTGCAGGACAGCTTTAAATATAAAAATTAGCTGGATTTATGTTTAAGTGATCTTTCTTCCAGAGACTGCTTAATCACTTGATAACCTGATGTGATGCCGAGTGTAGCGATAATTACAGCCACAATAATATCCGGCCAAAGACTGCCTGTACCAAATACGCCTACGGCTGCCAAAATGACCGCAAAGTTGCCAATTGCATCATTGCGACTACAGAGCCAGACCGACCGCATATTGGAATCACCTTCACGAAAAGCATAAAGAATTGCTGCTGTAAATACATTCGCTACTAAGGCCAGCACACCAATCAGGCCCATTGTCAGTGCTTCAGGTGGAATACCTTGCAGATAGGCGTAAATCACTTTGCCAATCACTACCAGACCAAACAATGCCATGGTCATCCCCTTTACCAAAGCGACTGTTGCCCGCCAATACAGACTCGCACCAAGTACAGCCAAAGAAATCCCGTAATTGACGGCATCACCAAAGAAATCTAGCGCGTCTGCCCACAAGGCCGATGAATGTGCATATGCACCACCGATCAGCTCTACTACAAATAAAGTCAAGTTCACCAGCAAGGCAATCCATAGCGCTGTTCTAAATTTGCTGTTGGGCTTGATGGGTGCCGGTTCAGGACTACAACTACAAGCCATATCATTCCCCCAATGATTTTTTATATAAAATACGATAAATTGATTAGAAACTATGGACTAACTCCAAGGTCAAGCATGAGGGCGATATGTCAGTTTATTTGATTTCAGAAATGGCCAAAAAGACTGGTCTAAGCACTGATACCCTACGTTTTTATGAGAAAAAAGGCTTTATTCAGCCGAATTTTCGAGCAAGTAATCAGTATCGTTATTATGGTGAAGACGCATTAAAAAGACTGCTTTTTATCAAGCGTTGCCGTGCCTTAGACATGTCATTAAAAGAGATTGAAACCCTGATTCAACTTGAACAAAATCCGGATCAGGAATGCTGTGCCGTAAACCAATTGATTGATCAGCATCTTTTAGATATTTCAAATAAAATTAAAGAATTACAAATATTTGAACGGCAACTGATCACACTGAGAGAAAGTTGCAACACCCCAACCACTATTGATCATTGCCAGATTTTAAAAACGCTTGAAAACCCTGAAAATGACTGAATATTGAAGATATTTTATGGAGAATTCTTTACTTAAAAAAGAACTTTGTTTTACCTCCAAATCGCGTATTTCCGAGTGATTTACTAGGTTGAATCCAAATTCCAGATGATTAGAATAAAGCCGTACTTTTTATATGTCTTTCGATTTGATCATGAGCATTACCACCGTTACTGAACTTCTCTCACCAGCTGGCTCACTCAAAAATATGCGCTACGCTTTTGCTTATGGTGCAGATGCAGTCTATGCCGGCCAGCCGCGCTATAGCCTGCGGGTTCGTAATAATGAATTTGACCATGACAATTTAGCGATTGGCATCAAAGAAGCGCACGAACTAGGCAAAAAATTCTATATGGTGGTCAATATCCAGCCACATAACTCCAAGCTGAAAAATTTTATTCGTGACTTGGAACCTGTGGTCGCGATGCAGCCAGATGCCCTGATCATGTCCGATCCAGGTCTGATCATGCTGGTGCGTGAACATTTTCCAGAGATAGATATTCACCTGTCGGTTCAGGCCAACGCCGTGAACTGGGCAACCGTGAAATTCTGGAAAAACATGGGGCTGACCCGTGTCATTCTGTCACGTGAACTATCCATTGAAGAAATTGCAGAAATCAAACAGCAAGTGCCTGATATGGAGATTGAAGTATTCGTACATGGCGCATTGTGTATGGCCTACTCTGGCCGTTGCATGCTGTCCGGTTATATGAATAAACGTGATGCCAATCAGGGTGCCTGCACCAATGCCTGCCGCTGGGAATATAAAGTTCTGGATGCCAAGGAAGATGAAACCGGTGATGTCATTCCAGTAAAAAATCTGGATTCAGGCTGCTGCTCTAAAGATGCTGATGAACAGCACATGCAAGAACAACATCAGTTTGATGAGCCTGTGCTATTGCAGCGGAATGATGAAGATATGTTTGCTGCTGAAGAAGATGAACATGGCACTTATTTCATGAATTCTAAAGATCTGCGTGCAGTCCAGCATGTAGAACGCCTAACCAAAGTAGGTGTACATTCACTGAAAATTGAAGGCCGGACCAAGTCTTATTTCTATTGCGCCCGTACTGCTCAAATTTACCGTAAAGCGATTGATGATGCGTTGGCGGGTAAACCTTTTGATCCATCACTGATGACACAATTGGAAGGCTTAGCGAATCGTGGTTATACCGAAGGTTTCCTACGCCGCCATGTGCATAGTGAATATCAGAATTATGAACATGGTTCTTCCAGTTTTGATCATCAAATTTTCTGTGGCGAAGTGCTGGAGCGTAATGGAGATTACATCAAGATCGATGTGAAAAACCGTTTTATCGTCGGTGACTCACTCGAACTGATGACGACTAAAGGCAATATCACTTTCACTTTAACCGAAATGAAAGACAAAAAAGGTAATCTGATCGAAGATGCCAAAGGTTCAGGTCACATCGTCGAGATTCCGGTTCCGGCAGATGTTGATATGCAATATGCCCTGCTGATTCGTAATCTGCCAAGCTCGACTGCGGATATTTCGGCATCTTCACTGGCTTATCAGGCGAGTTAAGTATGGCACTGTTGATTACCGACAAATGCATCAATTGCGATATGTGTTTACCGGAATGCCCGAATGACGCGATTTATGAGGGTGCGAAAGTTTATGAAATTGATGTGAACCGTTGTACGGAATGCGTCGGTTTTTATGAGCATCAGACCTGTGTGGATGTCTGTCCGATTGAATGCATTACTCCACATCCGGAGTATCGGGAAACACAAGAACAATTACTGGAAAAATTTAAGGGTTTGAACTTATTTAAATCTTAAAAATGAAGCGATGGAATAAACATTGCTTTATGTAAAGACAACCTTGGGGAAAGTATAAAAATAAGGGTTGAAAACAAAAACTGTGCAGAGGAAAGGAACAGCTGAAAGTGCGTGGGGACACTTTTGGCTGATCCAATAATAAATATAAAAAAAGGAACTCGGGTGTTAGCGTCCTGAGTTCCTATAAAGCGACAATAATGTATTTATAAGAATAGCACCTCGGTTTTGGGGAACCGAGGTGCTATTTTTTTTACTGCCCAGAACGGATGATGTAATCAAAAGCAGACAGTGATGCCTTGGCACCTTCACCGGTCGCAATGATGATCTGCTTGTAAGGCACTGTGGTACAGTCACCTGCCGCAAACACACCTTTCACATTGGTTTCGTTGCGGTCGTTAATCACAATCTCGCCACGGTTGGTCAGCTCAACTGGGGTTTCTTTCAGGAAGTCCGTATTTGGCAACAAACCGATCTGCACGAAGATCCCTGCAAGTTCAACTGTATGCTCTTCATCAGTCGCACGGTCTTTGTATTTCAGTGCAGTCACTTGTGCACCGTCACCCAGTACTTCAGTCGACAAGGCATTCTTGATCACGGTGGTGTTCGGCAAGCTGTTCAGTTTGTCTTGCAGCACCTGATCCGCACGCAATTTGGTATCAAATTCCACCAAAGTTACATGCTCTACAATCCCTGCCAGGTCGATCGCAGCTTCCACCCCCGAGTTACCGCCACCGATGACCGCAACACGTTTACCCTTGAACAAAGGACCATCACAGTGCGGGCAGTAGGCTACACCACGAGTTTTATATTCCTGCTCACCCGGAACGTTCATCTCTCTCCAGCGTGCACCAGTCGAAAGAATCACGGTTTTCGACTCCAGTCTGGCACCATTCTCTAAAGTCACTTCCACCAGACCATTGGCCGTTGCATCCGCACCTTTGATATTAGAGACACGTTGCAGGTTCATGATGTCGACACCATATTCACGCACGTGGGCTTCCATCTCGGCAGCAAATTTAGGGCCTTGGGTCTTCTGTACAGACGTAAAGTTTTCAATGTCCATGGTATCCATGACCTGACCGCCCATGCGTTCAGCCACGATCCCGGTTTTAATGCCTTTACGTGCTGCATAGATCGCAGAAGTATTCCCTGCAGGACCACCACCGATCACCAGGACATCAAAGGCATCTTTGGCATTCAGCTTTTCCGCATCTTTGGTAGCGGCATTGCTGTCCAACTTGGCAATGATTTCTTCCAGCGTCATACGACCCTGACCGATATGCTGGTTGTCCTGGAATACCATCGGCACCGCCATGATCTTGCGCTCTTCGACTTCGTCCTGGAAGAAAGCCCCATCAATCATAGTGGCAGTAGTGCC